>JAZRGZ010000067.1:0-2232 GCA_045644505.1 Christensenellaceae bacterium
CGCATGGCAGAATGCAAGAATAGTACCTTTTGATTATATTCCGATTGATCCTGCTTCTACCGTTCTTCACTATGGTGCGGAAATTTTTGAAGGTATGAAAGCCTATAAAACCAAAGACGGTTATCAGATGTTCAGACCTTACGAAAACGCTAAAAGAATGAATAGTTCTGCTGAAAGGTTGTGTCTTCCGGAAATTCCCGAAGAGTTTTTCGTTAAAGCAATTACCGAACTTATTAACATCGATAAAGAATGGATACCAAATTTACCAGGTACGTCACTTTATATTCGTCCTTTCCTTTTCGGTAACGACGAAGCGCTCGGTGTTCACGCTGTACACAACGCTACTTTCGTTATTATTTTGTCGCCCGTAGGAAACTACTATCCCGAAGGCATTAATCCCGTAAAAATAAGTATTGAACAAGAAGACGTAAGAGCAGTTAGGGGCGGTACGGGTTACGCTAAATGCGGTGGTAATTACGCTGCAAGTATTAGAGCGGGCAAACGCGCGGAAGAAAAAGGCATTACGCAGGTGTTGTGGCTTGACGGTGTGGAAAGAAAATACATCGAAGAAGTCGGCGCTATGAACGTTATGTTTAAAATTAACGGTGAAATTATCACACCTATGCTTACAGGTTCAGTTCTTCCAGGTATTACAAGAAAATCATGCTTGGAAATTCTAAAAGGCTGGGGTTATAAAGTAAGCGAAAGACTTATATCGGTTGACGAACTTTTACAGGCAGCAAAAGACGGTACGTTAGAAGAAGCTTGGGGTACTGGTACGGCTGCGGTTGTATCGCCTATCGGACATTTGTATTACGACGGCAACGACTACGTCGTGTCTAACAATCAAATAGGCGAACTTACTCAAAAACTTTACGACGAACTCACTGGTATTCAATGGGGTAATAAACCCGACGAACGCAATTGGTGTTTAAAGGTAAACGACTAAATGTTTGATAAAAGAATAAACGTCTTTATGGGACATTACGGTAGCGGTAAAACGTTTGTTTCAGTAAACTTTGCGATAGCATTAAAACAGATTTCTGACAAGGTAAGTATCTACGACTTAGACATCGTTAATCCCTATTACCGTACCGTCGACGCATTAAAAATGCTAGAAGATAAATGTGTGGAACTAATAGTCAGTCCGTACGCTGAAACTAACGTTGACATACCGGCTATGAATTCAGGCTCGTATAAAATGCTCAACAAAGATTCGGGTTATGCGGTATTAGATATCGGTGGCGACGACAGAGGCGCGCTTGCGTTAGGGCGTTTTAACGACGGTATAAAAAAAGAAAATAATTATGAAGTTTTCTTCGTTGTTAATTGTTTTAGACCAGAAACCAGAACAGTGGAAGACGCACTTCAAATAAAACAAGAAATAGAAAGTTCGGCTAAATTAGAATTTACAGCGATTGTGAACAATGCAAATCTCGGCAACGAAACGACCATAGAACATATAGAAAAGGGCTATGAGTTTTGTAAAAAGTTGGGCAAAGTTACGGGTTTGCCAGTAAAGTTTACTAGCGTTAGGGAAGATTTACTCGACGAAAAATTAAATAAAAAATTTGAACAAATATTACCTGTTTCGCCAATAAAATACGGTGATTGGTAAAATTTAAGGAGAAAGATATGGCAAAAGTTACGTTTGACGTTGAAAAATGTAAGGGTTGCGGTTTATGTGAAACTGTTTGTCCTAAACAAATTATTCAACTAGAAAAAGAAAAACTCAACCAAAAAGGATATCATCCGGCAGGGGTTACCGATATGGAAAAATGTATCGGTTGCGCTTTCTGTGCTACGATGTGTCCCGACACTATTATAAAGGTTGAAAGATAGGTGATAACATGGCAGAAAAAGTATTAATGAAAGGTAACGAAGCATTAGCCGAAGCAGCAATCTCGGCTGGATGCAAACACTATTTCGGTTATCCGATAACCCCTCAAACCGAAGTTGCGGCGTACATGGCAAAACGTATGCCTAAAATTGGTGGAACGTTTTTACAAGCTGAATCAGAAGTTGCGGCTATTAACATGGTTATCGGCGCAACCGCTTGTGGCGTAAGAGCTATGACTAGTAGTTCAAGTCCGGGAATTTCACTTAAGAGCGAAGGTATTTCTTACCTTGCAGGTTGCGAACTTCCCGCTTTAATCGTTAACGTTCAACGTGGTGGTCCTGGTCTTGGCGGTATTCAACCTTCACAATCAGACTATTTCCAAGCAACCAAGG
>JAZRGZ010000068.1:0-9002 GCA_045644505.1 Christensenellaceae bacterium
ATCTTTTTGGTTTGTACAGTTATTATTACAAGTAGAATCAAGCGGACACTCAATTTCACCAGGTCGATTTGACCAGTACATGTATCCGTATTATAAAAAAGATTTAGAAAGCGGAAATATTACCGTTGAACAAGCCCAAGAACTTATCGACTGTATTTGGGTAAAACTCAACGATATCAATAAAGTGCGTGACGCCGTATCTGCCGACGGTTTCGCAGGATACGGAATGTTCCAAAACCTAATAGTAGGCGGTCAAAACGTATACGGTTTAGACGCAACTAACGACTTATCGTATATGTGTTTGGAAGCGTCTATGCATGTTCCATTACCTCAACCGTCCATATCAATACGTGTTTGGAACGGTTCGCCCGAAAGTTTACTTATAAAAGCTGGTGCGTTAACAAGACTTGGTACAGGACTTCCCGCGTATTATAACGACGAGGTAATAATACCGTCTATTATGGCAAGAGGGTTAACCTTAGAAGACGCAAGAGATTATTGTATAATCGGTTGCGTAGAGCCCCAAAAAGGGGGTAAAACCGACGGCTGGCACGACGCAGCGTTCTTTAATATGTGTCGTCCGATGGAACTGGTTTTTTCTAACGGCGTAGATAAAGGTGTTCAAATAGGACCTAGAACGGGCGAAGTTACAGAATTTAATACCTTTGAAGAATTTTATAACGCTTATAAGACCCAACAAAGCTATTTTATAAAGCTATTAGTAAACGCGAATAACGCAATTGACGTAGCGCATGCCACCAGATGTCCGTTGCCTTTCCAATCTTGTATGGTAGAAGATTGTATCGGTAGAGGAAAGTCTTTGCAAGAAGGCGGTGCAATCTACAACTTTACAGGTCCGCAAGGTTTTGGTATAGCAAATAATACCGACGGATTACTCGCAGTAAAACAACTAGTTTTTGACGAAAAAAAAGTTACGTTAAGTGAACTTAGGGATGCTATCAACGCAAATTTCGGTTATGAATTAGACAGCGATACTATGGAGCGTATCACCTCTGAAATAGCTTGTAGTTTGGTTAAAGAGGGTGTACAAGTAAACGAACAACTTATTCGTGAAATATATAAAGAAATAAAGGCAAATCTTTATTTGTCTTCCGACAAAAAAGAAAGATATCAAGAGATAAAGCGCTTAATAGACGAAACGTGTCCTAAGTACGGCAACGACATAATAGAAGCGGATATGTTTGCCCGTGACGTTGCAAATACGTATACCAAAGAAGTAGAAAAATACAAAAACCCGCGTGGAGGTGTTTTCCAAGCAGGTCTTTATCCTGTATCTGCTAACGTTCCGTTGGGCGCTCAAACAGGCGCAACGCCCGACGGCAGATTAGCGTTTACACCTATCGCAGACGGTATAGGTCCAGCCTCAGGTAGAGATAAAAAGGGTCCTACTGCAACGGCTAATTCTGTTGCAAAATTAGAGCAATCGGTCGCAAGTAACGGAACTCTACTTAACCAAAAATTCCACCCGTCAGCGTTATCGGGTATGTCGGGATTAACTAAATTTGTCGCGCTTATACGTTCATATTTCGACCAAAAGGGTATGCACATGCAATTTAACGTTGTAACAAAAGAAACTCTTTTAGACGCGCAAAAGAACCCTGAAAACTATAAAACGCTCGTTGTAAGAGTTGCAGGATACAGTGCATTGTTTACAACGCTTTCGCGTTCACTACAAAACGATATTATAAACAGAACTGAACAAGGTTTTTAATCGTAAAAAATCAAGGAAAATCAAACGACTATGAGTATATACGACACCAAAGGACGAATATTTAACATACAGCGTTTTTCTATCCACGACGGACCGGGGATTCGAAGTGTTGTGTTCTTTAAAGGATGTTGTATGCGTTGCGCTTGGTGTTGCAACCCTGAATCACAGTCGTACGAAATTCAAACTATAATTGAAAATGGCAAAGAAAAGACGGTAGGCAAAGACGTAACCGTCGGGGAAATATTACCCGAACTCTTGTCTGACGTTCCGTATTACCGCAGAAGCGGTGGTGGAATAACGTTATCGGGCGGTGAGATTTTAGCGCAACCAGAGTTTGCAAGAGATTTACTTCACGCTTGTAAAGAAAACGGTTTACATACCGCAGTAGAATCTACTGCAAACGCGCCGTTTGAAGATATAAAAAAAATATTGCCTTATTTAGATTTATTTTTGATGGATATAAAGCATATAGACGGCGCTAAACACAAAGAATTTACGGGCGCTGATAACCATTTAATTTTAGAAAATGCAAAAAAGATTGCTGAATCTAACGTTAAACTCATCATCAGAACACCCGTAATTCCAACTTTTAACGATACGGCGAAAGAGATAAAAGATATTGCAAAATTTGCATCAAGTCTTTCTAAGGTTTCTGAACATCATTTGTTACCGTATCACCGCTTAGGACAAGATAAATATGATGGTTTAGGACGAAACTATTCGCTAAAAGAGATTGAACCGCCGTCAAAAGAAAAGATGGAATATTTATTAAGCGTAGCCGAAGAATGTGGTCTAAAATGTCAAATAGGCGGATAGAAAAGGAGTAATTAAAATGCAATTACAAGATAAAATGACAATAATTCAAGAGTTTGTGCCGGGTAAACAAATTACGCTTTGCCATATTATTGCCAATCCGGGAGAAACTTTATATACAAAGTTAGGGCTAGACCCTCAAACTGATTACACCAAAAGCGCAATAGGAATTTTAACGGTAATTCCTTACGAGAGTGCAGTAATCGCTGCGGATATAGCTATGAAATCTTCGGGAGCAGACGTTGGCTTTGTAGACAGATTTACAGGTACTTTGATAATTACTGGTAGTGTTTCGTCGGTTGAATCTGCGTTTACCGCAATTAGAGAGTATTTTATAAATAAACTTAATTACGCTTGTTGTGAACTTACTAAAACCTAATGAAAAAATTAATGCTTTTAGGCAGAGTCGCGGCAGGTAAAACTACGCTTACACAGGCTCTTCGCGGTGAAAAAATAAAATATTTCAAAACGCAATACGTAAACTACTTAGATACGATTATCGATACGCCGGGCGAATATACCGAGCGTAGAGAAACGAGTGGGGCGCTTGCTCTGTATGCTTACGAGGCTGACGTTGTAGGTCTTGTGCTTTCAGCAAACGAACCTTATTCAATCTTTTCGCCCTGTTTAACTAGTATGGTAAACCGTGAAACGATAGGAATTATAACGGGTATAGACAAACCCGATGCAAACGTAAAACGTGTAGAAAACTGGCTAAGGATTGCAGGCTGTAAAAAGATTTTTCCCGTTAGCTCGATTACGGGAGAGGGCATACCCGAACTTGCGGAGTTTTTAGAAGAGGACCCGCCACAAAAACCAAATAAAAAACCCGAGAAAATAAAACAAACCGACGTAAAGCATAAAGTAAACACGTTAGATACTTGGTTATTGTAACGTGAAAATATATAAGGTAAATTTGATATGAGTAAAACAAAAGTAATAGCTTTTGCAAACAACAAAGGTGGCAGTGGTAAAACGACTACTTGTTCAAACGTAGGATGCGCGATGGCGCTTTCGGGCAAAAAGGTATTGATGATAGACGGCGATATGCAGTTAAATCTTACCATTTCTTATTTTGACGAAGAAAAAGCGTTAGAGTTTGCAAAGAGCGGAAAAACAATTTACACGGCAATAAAAGAAGAAAAAGACTTAACTGATTTGATTGTCAACACCGATATAAAGGGTTTAGATATCATACCTTCTTCTTCGCTAATGAGTTCTATTGAATTTGACTTATTTTCTAAGTGGCAAAGAGAATTTATTTTGAAAAAATGTTTGGAAAAGGTGTGCGCAACAGGTTATTACGATTTCGTTTTAATTGATGCACCCCCTACTCTCGGCGGTTGGGTAATGAACGTCATGTGCGCGTCCAATTATTTGATTATTCCAGTAGAAGCTAGTCCTTGGGGATTATTTGGACTGGCGAGCATGTTTGACTTTTGCGAACAAGTAAAAAGAGTCAATCCCACGTTAGAAGTTTTAGGCATTGCGATTACCAAAGCAGACGAAAGAAAAAAATATTTCAAGCAAACGTTAGAAACCCTAAAAGAACTAGAAGGAGTACGTTTGTTTGAAAATTATATACGTGTAGATAGCGCAATTGAGTGGGCGCAAGACAACAGTCGTCCCGTCGTTGATTTCAAAAAGAAAAGCAGAAGCGCTATTGAATACACCGAACTTACAAAGGAGATATTAAAATATGCCAATAGGTAAAAACGCTATTAAAAGAGTAGAAAATAACGGATATTCAAAAGTTGAATCAAAAGCGCCTGATACGGAAAACAGCATTATAATAGCAAATCCTAGCGAACAAGTTATAGAAAAAATCGTTGCGCCAATAGAAAAGAAAACAACTGTAAATAAGGCAAAAACAAAAACTACTAAAAGGCTTAACAACGGTTTTACAAAAGTATCTTTTGGTGAAGATTTGCCTTATTATCTTCTCTAATAATATAAAAAACTCTAACGCTGTCAAGATTGACGGCGTTATTTTTATGTAAAATTTTTCACCGCAAAACAAAAAATTGTGATTAAAACTTGAAAAAAAACACAATATATAGTAAAATGGATATGTACTTTTAAATTTTACTTTAAGTTTTGGGAGAGAAAATGGCTAAAAATACTTATAAAGCGGAAGACATTAGCATACTTGAAGGGTTAGACGCTGTCAGAATGCGTCCGGGTATGTACATAGGTACTACAAGTGTTCGCGGACTGCACCATATTTTGTGGGAAATCGTAGACAATGCCGTTGACGAAGCGGCTAATGGTTACGCTGATAAAATAATGATAAAGTTATATAAAGACGGCTCGGCATCCGTTGAAGATAACGGCAGGGGTATTCCCACCGATATTCACTCAAAAGCTGGTGTATCGGGTGTTCAAGTAGTATTTACCCAACTTCACGCCGGCGGTAAATTTAACTCGGAAAATTACAGTTATTCGGGTGGTTTGCACGGTGTTGGAGCATCGGTTACTAACGCTTTATCAGAATGGTTAAAAGTAGAAGTTTATAAAAATACCGTTTATAAAATGGAGTTTAGCAGTTTTCTTGACGAAAAGACGGGAAAAATCAAATCAGGCGTTCCGACCGCTCCCTTAAAAGACACAAAGGAAAAAACCAAGAAAAAAGGTACTTTCGTTAGGTTTAAACCTGACGCAAGAGTTTTTGAAACGGTACAGTTTAACCCCGAAACTATCTTAAAAAGACTTAGAGAATTAGCCTTTTTAAACAAAGGTTTAGAAATTGAATTTTATGATGAAAACACTGATTTTAAAAGAGTATATAAGTTTGACGGCGGTATAAACGATTTTGTAAAATATTTAAACGAAGGTAAGTCTATTTTATTCAACGAACCTATTTACGCGTCGGCTGAAAAAGACGGTATAAAGGTAGAGTTTGCTATTCAGCACACCGATGCTTACGTTGACAGCGTGTATTCATACGTCAACAATATTCCCACGCCCGAAGGCGGTATGCATGAAACGGGGTTTAGGTCGGGACTTACAAGAGTATTTAACGATTACGCTAGAAAGAAAAATATCCTAAAAGACAAAGACGATAATTTTATCGGCGACGATTTTAAGGAAGGTTTGACTGCAATCATTTCTATAAAAATGCAAAACGTTCAGTTTGAAGGTCAAACCAAAACCAAACTCGGTAACCCCGAAGCTCGCCCTGCCGTTGAAAGCGTAACCATTAACGAAATACAAACGCTTATGGCTAACAAAAAACTTGCTAAGGTTTTTGATACAATTATAGATAAAGCGTTGTCGGCGTCAAAAGTTAGGCTTGCCGCTAAAAAAGCAAAAGAAATCGCAAGGGCAACTAAGAGCATAGAATCACAAAACTTGGTTGGTAAACTCGCGTCGTGTTCGGGTAGAAAAGCTGAACTTAACGAATTGTTTATTGTAGAAGGTGATTCAGCAGGCGGTTCAGCAAAACAAGCAAGAGTTCGTCAGTATCAAGCAATTTTACCACTCCGTGGTAAACCGTTAAACGTAGAAAAGAAAAAAATCGACCAAATTTTACAAAACGAAGAAATAAGAACGATAATTTCTGCGTTAGGCACTGGTATAGGTTCGGAATTCGATATTGAAAGTTTAAAATATCATAAAGTAATAATTTTGTCAGACGCAGACGTAGACGGAAGCCATATCAGGGCAATACTTTTGACGTTCTTTTTCAGATATATGCGCGACCTAATCAAAGAGGGACACGTATATATCGGTATGCCTCCGCTTTATAAGGTATACAAAAGCGGTGTGGAGGAATACGCTTACGACGACAAAGAACTACAACAAAAAATAGAAAAAGTAGGTAAAGGCTATACTGTTCAGCGTTATAAAGGTCTTGGCGAAATGGATGCAGGTCAACTTTGGGATACAACTATGAACCCCGAAACTCGTTCACTTTGTCAAGTAACGATAGAAGACGCTGCTAATGCTGACAAACTCATCACCGTTCTAATGGGCGACGAAGTAGAGCAAAGAAAGAGATATATTTTCGAGAACACTGACTTTAACAAGGTCGATGCTTTCGCTAAAATTAAACGTTCGTAATACGCAAAGGAAAATCTTATGGAAAAAGAAAAAGGAATAATTTTTAATTCTATTGACGAAGTACTTAAAAATTCTATGATTGCGTATGCCGAAGACGTTATTTTAGATAGAGCACTTCCGAGAGTAGAAGACGGGTTAAAACCCGTTCAAAGAAGAATTTTATACGCTATGCACGAGATGGGGTTAACCCCCGACAAACCTCATAAGAAATGCGCTAAAATCGTCGGTGAAGTTTTAGGTAAATATCATCCGCACGGCGACAGTTCGGTTTATGGTGCGTTAGTACACCTTGCGCAGGACTTTAACATGCGAGAAAAAATAGTTGACGGACATGGTAATTTTGGTACTGTGGACGGCGACTCGGCGGCGGCGTACAGATATACCGAGGCTAGGCTTGCAAATCTTAGTTTAGAACTTTTACGTGATATAGAAAAAGATACCGTAAAGTTTAATCTAAACTTTGACGATACTACAACTGAACCTGAAACTTTACCGGGAAGATATCCTAATCTTTTGGTCAATGGCGCGTCGGGTATTGCGGTAGGTCTTGCAACGAACATACCTACTCACAACTTAGGCGAAGTAATAGACGGCACGGTTGCGTTTATCGACAATCCTAAGATGAGTTTAAAACAGATAATGAAATATATTCCTGCCCCGGATTTCCCCACGGGCGGTTATATAATTGCAGGCGAAGAACTAGAAGAAGCATACAAAACGGGTAGGGGTAAAATTAAGGTTAGGGCTAGGGTTACAACTGAAAAAGAATCGGCAGATAAAGTTAACCTTATAATTTCTGAAATACCCTACCAAGTAAACAAAGCCGATTTACTTAAAAAGATTTCCGATTTAAGGGAAAACAAAAAAGATATTCTAGGCGGAATAGCAGACGTTGTCGACGAATCTGACAGAAACGGTATGCGTGCAGTAATTAAACTAAGAAAAGACGCTGACGCTAACGCAATTTTAGCGTATCTATATAAAAACACCATGCTTGAAACCACTTTCGGTATCAATATGGTTGCAATTGCTAACGGCAAACCTTGTCAATTAGGTTTACTTGATATCATTTCGTATTACGTTAACTACCAAAGAGAAGTGATACTAAACCGTTCTAAATTTGAATTAGAGCGTGCAAAAGAACGCGCTCACGTTTTGGAAGGTTTGATTATAGCCGTTAAAAATATTGACGAAGTTATCAAAATTATTAAAAGTGCTGAAAATACTTCTGACGCAAGAGCAAAACTTCGTGTAAGATTTAATTTATCGGAAGTTCAAGCAAACGCTATTTTAGATTTAAGACTTGCTAGACTTACAAAACTAGAAGTAGTAAAGTTAGAACAAGAACTTGCTGAACTTAAAAAGCTTATAGCAGAACTTACGGCAGTAGTTGCTAGTAAAACTCGTCAAATGGAAATAGTTAAGAAAGAAATGCTTGCTATTAAGAAAAAGTACGCTGACCCAAGACGCAGTAGGGTTGTAGAAAAGCTAGGCGACGACGTAACCGCGGAGCAAGCTGTAAAAGCTTTAAAACCCGTTGAAGACTACGTCGTGGCGATTACCGAAGGCAAGAATTTCAAGAAGATGACCGAACACAATTTTAACGCTAGCGAAAGAAAGGTCAAGGATAATGCAAATCCCAACGATTTTATCAAGTGTTATTGTAAAATCAGAAGCGACCAAATGCTTTACACGTTTACCGATAAAGGTAACGTTTACAGAATAGACCTTGATTTAGCACCCGAACACAGATTTAGAGATAAGGGTTGTAAACTCAGTGAAGTTGCGCCCGAAATTAAAAAAGACGAATTGCCGATAGCCGTGTTTGCTGTCGACGAAACCCAAGAAAAACAAGGCAGTCTTATCTTCGTTACCGCAGACGGTCTAATCAAAAAATCAGAGTGGAAGGAGTATATCGTTACAAAGAGTTCTTTCGTCGGTATAAAACTTAAAGACGGAGATAAGGTTGTATCTGTTGAAGAAGATTTACCCGAAACGACCATAGCGTTTATAACTGAAAAAGGTATAGGACTTAACGTATTAAAAGACGATATTCCCACGCAAGGAAGAATTTCTGGTGGGGTTAAAGGTATAAACCTAAATACTGGCGATAAAATCGTATACACGTCGCAAGTAGACGAAGAAGGTGAGTTTGTTATAATTTCCGACACGGGCTACTATAAACGCGTAATTTCAGCTGAAATAGAGCCTATGGCAAGAAATAGAAAGGGTATAAAGATTTGCGAACTAGGTAAGGTTAATAAGATTGTATTTGCTAGCCACGTAAAAGAACCGTACGACGTCGCAGTTATCGACAACTTTGGTGTAGCGTTTACCGTAAACACCGAAGAACTATCAATAGAGAGCAGAACTTCTAAGGGTAAAAACCTTAAAA
>JAZRGZ010000069.1:0-2397 GCA_045644505.1 Christensenellaceae bacterium
TAAAAACAAAAAACCTCTTTTCTAAGGTTTTTTTAGGGGGTTAATAAACTCCCTTTTTTTTATTAAAATTTTATAAGGAGAAAAACAAAATGCGAATTTTTAAGATTATTGCTAGTGTGTCTTTACAAGTTTTAGCGTTGTTATCTGTTTTAGTTTCGCTTGTTTACGTGTATTTTTTAATATTTGTTGATACGACAAGTATTGGCGTAAACAATATAGGCGACCAGTTAGGTATTGACGTTAAAGCCGAAAAGGACCTTACCGAAGAAGAAAAGAACGAACTAGATGAACGTTGGTTTATGGAGGCTAATTATTATTCAAACTCCAAAAACAATGGTATTGGGTTGATGGAATTAAAATACAACTATTTTATGTCGCCTAAGTTGTTGCAATCAGATTACCGCGCAAGTGGTATGCAAGTTACTTCTAATGCTGATATTTATTATTATGATACCGTTAACGGTATATCATATAGCGGTTATTCCGGTACTCAGACTAAAAGTGTTGCAACTATATTAAATCGAGATGCAGAACTTATTATAAAAATCGATAACCGCCCTTTTACAATTCAATTAACCGGTGAATATAAGAGCGGATGGTGGATTTTTAAGAAAACAACTGAGTACACCTATACTGACGTTTTTTTAAGTGTTATGGACGCGATTGAAAGTAACTCTGCCGGTTACGGTGATTATTACATAACGTTAGATTTAAGTTATTTTTTCTCTATTAAAGAAATGGACGAAAACGGTAACTTTAAGAAAGATGACGTTACCGATATTATCAAAAATTATGCCGTACTTAAATTTCATTATGACGAGAACGGTGCGATTTACAGTAATCAGTCGATGTTCGGTAAAATTGAAAATAGTTCTAAGTATGATAAAGCGACTGTTAGTTTTTGGGCTGGTAAGACTGTTTATACTTTAACCGAAAAAGATTTTCATTATCGTTATGCTGACGGTCAAGGCGGTTATTACATGTCTATGCCTAATGAATTAAAGCTTTATTTTTCTGACATGTCTAAGTTTGAATTAAATTTTGATATTAATTTGAATTCCCCATATTTTAAAGAAAAAAATATAAACGTTTTAGGTTTTGATTTTAACGCATTTAGAGGCTTTGACATTGATACTCTAACCATCACCGGCAATTGTTCTAGCTTTAAGGTTTTGGATGGGGCTTTCACAAACACTAAATTAAACACCTTAAAGCGCAGTTCTAGTATAAATTTTGATGGTGATTTTGGTATTGAGTTTGAAGAGGTGATTTTATGAGAATGATAAGATATTTAATCTGTCTTGTTTTAATTTTAGTCGGTATTTATTGTGGCGTTAATTTGTCTAATGAAATAAATGAGGCAAGTTATGAAAACGGTAGCATTAATATTGAAAATGAATTTAGGAAAGAAACTTTCTTTTATTCTAGTACTGCTATTGCTTTTTATCCGACTTCTAATGCTAGTTCATACGTGTTTACTTCTGAACTTTTACCTGTTGAAGGTATAGATGCAGATAAAAAAGATTATTCATTTTATTTTATGGATATGGAGCATGAGGTTTTAAATGCTGAAATTGTGGCAGGTAGAGTAATTGCGCCTATTTCGATTAATTTCTATAATCCCGATGGCACTCTTGCTTGCAAAGGTAAAATTACCGTCAAAATTGAGTTTTTAAGCGGTAACACTCTTCTTACTTTGTCTTGCATAAATAAATCTTCTGCTGACTATTTTGAACAGTATTTTGCCGATTATGGAATTAAATTAAAACTTGTGGAAAATATTGGAGGTTAAAATTTATGGGTAAAAAAATTATAGTTACTATTATTAGCCTTTTGCTTATAAGCGCTTTGGGTTTTTGTGTTTGCTGGACTGTTATTAATTTTGGCAAGGTTAAAGATGGGCTAAGCGGTACTGCTATTTATACAAAAGAAGACGTTGAAAAAGCCTATTACGACGGATACGATAAAGCGCTTAATGATAAAGATGATTTATTGCTTCAAATAGAAGAATTACGTTTTTTGCTGTCTAATAAAGAAGCCGAATTACACAATCTTAATATTAAGCTTTCAGACTATAATTTAATAAAGTCTGAACTTAATGCTTTAAAACAAGAACAGGCAAGATTAGAAAAAGAAATTTCTAACCTAAAACTGTCGCTTAAAACGTATGAGGACTTTGTAGAAGAAATCAAGCTTGCCGACAAAAAAGTAGTTACATACGAGTATGACGGTTATACTTTTGGGCTTCAACGTTACAACGAAGGTGAAACTCTTTCTCTTATCGAAAATCCAGTTGATACTGAAAACATTAAATTCTTAGGTTGGACATTAGACGGTGAAACTGTTATTGATTTAACTAATTATACAGTAACTGATAACGTAACGTTTATTGCAAAA
>JAZRGZ010000070.1:0-3242 GCA_045644505.1 Christensenellaceae bacterium
CGACTTGTGGCAAAGGTATGCCGTAAATCATGCAGCTTATGAGTTGGACATAAGACTTTAAATTCTTTTGAGATACGCGATGCAGAGAACCTAAAAGGTCTAACGTTACCACAATCTTTAACTTTTAGTTTAAAATCTTCTTTATCAGCAAAACCTAATACGTGATAAAGTTCAGGGAAAACCGGAACTGTTCTAAACGATGAAACCGTTTTAGTTCCCTTTATTATAAGTAAATCATTATCAACCATAATATCATTATACGAAAAATCTAACGCTTCCTGACGTCGCGCCCCGGTAAGTAAACAAAACTTATAATATTTTTCATATCGATGACCTGAAATAACGGACAAGAATACCTGTAATTCGTCGTTAGTAAAAGCCATGCCAATTTTTCTAACGTGCTTTGGCTTAATAAGTAATTGAGCAACGTCTTTTTCAATAAAGCCAATTTTAAAAGCCATAGTTAAGCTACCGTGCAGAACGTCGAAAGTTTCTAATCTCATACGAGAAGTTTTAACGTCATTTATTGCTTTTTGAATAATAAACGCATTCAATTTATTTAATTCAAGATTTTTTAACTCATAAGGAATATAAAGCCGAATAACATCTTTAATTTTTTTCCAACTTTTGATATACGGTTTCTTATAAACGTTAACCCAATCATTAAGCCAAGTCTTAAACTTCATGCGCTAAACCTCTACCTTTTTATTTTTTATAGAAAGCACAGATTTTTTTGAAATATATGTAAAATTTCCTTTTTCCATATCAGACACAACTTCTTTTAAATTAGAGTGAAGCAGCTCAGGATTTTCTACTAATCTTAAACCAGTAACAACTTCATTGTAAATATTATTTTGTGCTTCGGATTCTTCATCCGACAAAAAACTTTCTTTATTCAAAATGCCATAACCTTGAATAAGTTTTTTTCTATATATAGCATTATATAGAGTAAGAAAAGTTTGATAAGAATATAAAAACCTAGAAGACTTAGGGTCAAATAAACCTTTCATGGGATATTTAAACGCTTCACTAAATTTTGAGATTACACGTTGTGCACAACAAGAATAACCGAGCTCTAAATTTTCAATGGCTTTTTTTGTAACTTTTATATCGTTAAAAAGCAAATACCAGACTTTTTGTAAAAGTATCTCAAAATCATTAAAAAACCTTACACCGTTTTTAACATGATGGTCTTCTTTTATTTCACTTTTACTAAAAGAATAAGTGTTAACGTGTGAACCAACCTCTTTAAAATTTTTATCTAAAACAAAAATACAATGGAAGTGAGGATGAAACTCAGAAAGAAAACCTTTTTCATGAATAACAATTTCCAGACACTTAACTGCGCCCATAAAACCATACTTAGCAAAATCGACACCTTTAATTTTCTTTTTGCATTGAAAATATCTAATTAACGTAGCAAATTTATTATTCATTTTTTGCAAAGTATGAGCGAGCAAAGTATCTTTGCAGTTCGGCACAGTAAATACGATATGATAAATCGAATAGTCTTTTAAAAGTTCGTGTAACATAGGAGCAAATTTTATATATCGATTATCGGCTAATTGACTTTGACAATTTATGCAAAACTTATCATGACACAAATTTGTACGTTTTATATCTTTTATTTTTTGTTTGCTGTATACGTCTAAATCAAACATTTTAAAACAACTTCTTACGTTGTTTGGTCTTTCAGAATCCCGACCTAAATCTTTATAAAGCCGCTCATAATACTCAGCGACTAAATCATTAGCGTTTATCTTTTTAGACATCTTCCGAAACTTGTCTTTATCAACTTGAACGTCAGATAAATTTTCTAACGAAAATTCACCGGTTGCACCAGGAAGAGAATTATTATCTTTAAAATGTAGTTTAGGTTCTGTTATTCGAATAACCTCATCTCCCTGGATGACACGGTGAACCCATCTACCGTTTACGATTTTTTTTGAAATATATTCTGTTGTTTTCATTTTATTATCTCAGTTAAAAGTTTTTTTGTGGGACGAGTTATTTATATAATTTCGAGAGCGCTTCCTTTCGGGCTATAAGCCCGAAAATAAACGCCTTTTTTTAATTGTTAGAGCCGTCCTTAATCTCTTTACAATATTTTTTAAAGTCTTTTTTAATATCTTTTAGAATAATCTTAGCAATACGGTTACTAAAAAACAAAAATCTGAAAGGAATGCGCAGAGCTGCATTTCTTTTAAGACTAAAAATCGACGTTTTATTATCGATTTTATTTTTTAGGACAAACTTTTTATATTCAACTCCGTACTGGCTAAAAAGGGAAGAACAAATATACTTATACTGCTTGTCCGTTAAAAACTTTTTATTAGCATAAACCCTACCATAAAGCTCAAAAAAAGACTCGTTAAGCTGTTTTAGATTTTCCATTTAAACGATACCCCTCCGGCATTAATATTTCACTATAAATAGATTTGTCTGTATGTTCCGCATAAACAAAATCATGATACTTATCAGGAATAAATTTATTACAATTAGAAAACGAATTATAATTTTCGAATACATCACAAAAATGTCTAAACACAATAGGTCTTCCAACGTTACGATTTTCGTCTATATATGCATCTGCATCTTTCCAAAAATCAAACTCACGACAAAACCACTCTACAAGAGTAATATCACCGACTATATTTTTCACAACGTTTAATTTTTCAATATAAATAAATCGACTAGCAAGCTCTTTAATATTTAAATCTAAAAGTCCTAAACGTTGTAGGTCCATTGTAAAATCAATTTTGAAGTGGCGATGCATCTCGTACGCTCGGCTTACAAAGTCCGGTAAGCTTGAATGCTTCCGGGCATCATAATAACGTTGAACTTCGGATAAAAAAATTTTGCTCCCTGGGGGAACGTACATTGTCGGTAAGCGGTCATTTTCAAGACCAAAATAATAACCGTTCAAAAAATACGTCGAGTAAAATTTCTCGTAATCGACCTTAAACTTAACCTCAAAATCAGTAAAAATAGGAACTCTGTCGGGTTTTGTTAAATTGCGTTTATACGTTGAATTAATTTCATCAATTAGAGCGCAGGAGTCGGTAAAGATATCAAACCCACTATTATGATAAAGTTCTTCTACCAGATGCGTTTGTAAACAACCTTTCCCGGCTCCTGGCCCGGCATAAATTACTGTAATCATTTAAGCAGGCAATAAATAAAAAGTAACAGTAAAATTTTCACCAGAATATATATCTGTGGTGATATTATTGTTATAACAA
>JAZRGZ010000071.1:0-15260 GCA_045644505.1 Christensenellaceae bacterium
TTTACGTTTATGGGCTTTACCATATAATCGTCCGTTCCCGAAACAAAACCAAGACGCATATCATCAAATGCGTCCTTTGCAGTTATCATAAGCACGGGGATATTATTTCCGCTCTCACGAAGGGTGCTTACAAAGGTATAACCGTCCATTTTTGGCATCATAATGTCGGATATGACGATGTCGTAATAGTCGTTTTCAATAGCGTCAAGAGCTTCTTTACCGTTTGAAACACACTCTACAGCATAGCCGTTTTTCATCAAAACGTGCTGAAATAACGTTCTAAGCTCCGTATCGTCTTCGGCTATAAGCACGCGAAACATATTTTCTCCCCCTCTTCAAGCGATTTTTATTCAGTATAACACATAAAACTTAATTTGTAAAATATTTTAAGATTTTATAGTACTAATTTTATTCTTTTTAAGCCGATTAATTTTACCAAATAACATTATTGACATTATTCGCGTAAAATGGTATAATTTGAGCATAAAATTTAAGGAAAAATTTATGATAGCAATAATTGTAGCGTTAAAAAAAGAAGCGCAGAGCGTAATTGATTGTTTTGAGCAAGTTAAAGAATTAAATTTAGCTCAAAAACAGGCTTATAAAGGAAAACTTTTTGGCAAAGACTGTGTTTTATGTATAAGTGGTATTGGAAAAGTAAACGCCTCACTTACGACACAAATGCTTATCGACAAGTTTTCACCCGAATTTGTTTTGAATTTCGGTACCGCTGGTGGAGTTGATAATTCTGTTAAAGCATTACAGTATTACACAGTAGAAAAATCTTGCCAGTTCGACTTCGATTTAAGAGATTTAGACGGTGTGCCGCTTGGATACATTCAAGACTATAAAATTTCTTTTTTCCCGTCATATACTGTTGATTTTACCGTTAATTTAGAACAAAAAGCACTGGCAACTGCTGACAGATTTACCGAAAGCAAAATTGACACAAAAGATATAATTGATATCGGCTGTAATCTTCGTGATATGGAAGGCGGGGCTATTGCACAAGTATGCTATACGAACAAAGTTCCGCTTTTAATGATTAAAGGTATAACCGACGTCGTTGGAAACGGATTAACAGCAGAACAATTCGTTTCAAACCTTAATACAGTAAGTTCTGGATTTAGCAAAGTTATAAAAGACATTTTAGAAAAAATATAAATTTTAAGGGCACGTAATTACGTGCCCTTAAAATATTATTAAAAAAATTACACAAGAGTGTCTAAATTTTGTAGATGCATTCATTAAAGATTACACTTTTTCATTTTATTAAAAAGCCTTTTCACAGTTTCATAGCTACTTAAATCGCCAATATCATATCTTCTGCCAGGCATTTCATAAGCATGCACCAAAGATTTTTTGTATAACCATGCAATAAAGCTTCCTGGCGCATCTGTATTGCAACCTTCACTTATTGCTTGCCGTAATTTATTTGAATCGTTTCTAGTATATATATAAAATGGTGGACAACACCATTTTGATTTTGGCATAGTTGGTTTTTCTTCAAAACTTATAACCTTATCCGACGCATCAACCAACACAACAGCCGATTTACTTCTCTTTTTTACATCTCCCTCAACGTATCTCATTACACAAGTCGTTTTCTTTTGATAAAAATAATCAATAAAGTTCTTAAAGCTGAAATCAACAAGATTATCACCCGCAAGAACAAATATATCATCTTCAAGACGAAGCTTTTCGGTAGCAAAATATATATCTTTTACCGCTCCAAGCCTTGTGTCGTTAGTATAAGTGCCATCATCTACAACTACAATATTTTCCTTTCTAGTTGCTGCCCATTTTTTGAATATATTATAAAATTTTGCATTTGATACTAAAATATATTGGTCAATGAATTTAGATTGCTCTATATTATCAATTAAATGGTCTAAAATGGATTTATCATTAACTTTTAGTAAAGATTTCGGAAAATTTTCTGTCAAAGGATACAACCTTGTCGCATACCCCGCAACAAGCATCAAACATTTCATAATTTTACCCCGTCTGCCGTATTACATACATGAATAGAAAATTTTTCTTTCAGTTGAGGAAACTTAGAGCAGTATCTCTCGGTAACTTCCTTTATAATTGACAAACGAAATTCAGGGTTAATAAAAGCAATACAACACCCCTTAAAGCCTGCACCGGAAAATCTACCACCATAAACACCTTGTGTTGAAGTTAAAATATCGTAAATTTCTTTTAATTCATCGGAACCTGTTTGATATAGTTCAATAGAGGATTTTCCGCTTTCAAAGACAACCTTACCAAACTCAGCTAGATTTCCGTCGCGCCAAGCCTTTACACCTCTATCAACACGATCAATTTCGGAAAAATAATGCTCCGCCCTTCTAACCCACGGCTCAGGAAGTTTCTCTTTATATTTATTAAATGTATCATAGGAAACATCACTTAAATATGAGCTATCAAAATCTGAGTATTCTATATTTGTATATGCCTTTAACGCAAAAGCAACACTTTTGCATTCACTTACGCGCATATTATACTTAGAAGATGTTAGGCTTCTTTCAACTCCTGAAAAAATAACCAATATTTCAAACGGGTCCATTTTATGATTTCTAGGTATAAGATTGTATTGACCACTTTTTATATCTAAATGCAAAAGATTATTTTTTTTGCAATATACTTCACATGACTGGTCTAACCTGCCACAAGAAACACCAACATATAAATTTTCAGCCTCTTGTGCTATATCAACTAATTCTTCCATATTCAAAGTAATGCCGTTAATCTTGCAAAGTGACGAAACGAAGGTTATAATAACAGCAGCAGAAGATGATAGACCGCCAATAGGCAATTCTCCCTCAATTACGGCACACATACCCATACGCAAGGGATATCGTTTACTAAGACTAATCGTTGCACCTCTTAAATGGTCTGCCCAGTCCATCTGTTTTTCCTCAGGAACTGATGAAACAAAAAATTGAGCCCTCTTGTCAAATTGTACAGAAGAAATTTCTATTACTCCATTTTTTTTAGGACCATACGCCATATATATTCCTTTATCGATTGCAAAACCGGTAATTTTACCTAATTGATGGTCAACATGCGCACCAATAGGACAAATTCTATACGGAGTAAACTGAACATCTAGCGGTTCTCTGCCATATGTTTTTTTAAATATATCAATACATTTTCTCATACATAACTGATTATACAATATTTTTTATTAAAAATCAACAATTTAAGCAAAAACCCCGAACAAGTCGGGGTTTTTTGGAGCTGATAACCGGAATCGAACCGGTGACCTCGTCCTTACCAAGGACGCGCTCTACCATCTGAGCCATATCAGCAACATTTAAATGCTTACATATTATATAAAATAAAAATACTTTTGTCAATATAAAAAAGCAGTATAAATCAAAATTTTTCAAAAAATTTAAGCACCGTAATATTAACGGTGCTTAATTTTTTATTTTTGTATTATTCAGCGTCTTGCGTATCAATTTCGCTCTTAGGTGTAACGGCCATTTTTGAAACGAGAGACTCGTCTATTCTCATAACTCTTACGCCCTGCGTATCTCTGCCGATTTTACTGATATCTTCTGCGGCAACTCTAATTATTGTGCCGTTAGACGTTATAATCATTAAATCTTCTTTTTCGGATACAAGTTTTAAGCTTACAAGCTTACCAGTCTTTTCATTAAACACACCAGCTTTTACGCCTTTACCACCACGGTTTTGTTGTCTGAAATCAGAAATTTCAGAGCGTTTACCGTAACCATGTTCGGTCATAGTAATTACTTCGTAGCCTTCTTTAATGACAGCCATATCTATAACGTAGTCGCCATCTCCAAGCTCCATACTCTTAACGCCCTGCGCTTCTCTACCCACTGCGCGAACGTCAGTTTCGGCAAATCTTATACATTTACCCTCATATGACGCTACAATTAAGTCGTCTGAACCCGATGTGTGTTGCACTGAAATAAGTTCATCACCCTCTACGATAGTTATAGCGATTTTACCAACTTTTCTGATGCTTGCAAACTCGGTTAAAGAAGTTCTCTTTATTAATCCGTTTTTAGTTGCTAAGGTAATATAACCTTCTACACCCTCTTTCGTCGGGAGCATAGCGCAAACTTTTTCGTTTTCAGATAATTGTAACAAATTAACGATTGCTCTGCCCCTAGCAGTTCTTTGAGCTTCTGGGATAAAGAAACCTTTTAAGCTATACACTTTACCTTTATCAGTAAAGAATAATATGTCGTCGTGAGTAGACGTTACGAACATATTGTCAACGAAGTCTTCTTCTTTGGGTTTATGAGCCGTAACACCTCTACCACCCCTGTGTTGAGTTCTGTATTCGGAAATGGGAACACGTTTTACGTAACCGCTATGCGTCATACTGATAACTACGTCTTGAACGGGTATCATATCTGCAATGTCTATATCGCCGTAATCGTAAGAAAGTTCAGTTTTTCTGGGAACGTTATACTTGTTTTTAATTTCAAGCATATCATTTCTTATAATTTCTTTTACTCTCCACTCGTTAGCTAGAATATCTTTTAAATCGGCAATAGTAATTCTTAACTGTTCAAGTTCTTCTTTTAACTTACTAACTTCCATACCAGTAAGACGTTGTAATCTCATTTCAAGAATGGCGTTAGCTTGTCTGTCCGATAACAAGAACTTTTCGGTAAGTTTTGATATTGCATCGTCCTTATCTACCGATTTTTTAATAATTTCTATAACTTCGTCAATACTAGCAAGTGCAATAACTAATCCTTGAACGATATGTTCACGGTCCTCAGTTTTTGCAAGTTCGTATTTAGTACGTCTTGTAATTACTGATTCTTGATGCGCTATATAGTGAGTGAGAATATCTTTTAATGGTAAAACTTTGGGTTCACCGTCAACAAGCGCGAGCAAAATTATACCGTCCTTTACTTGCAAATTGGTATGCTTATACAAGGTGTTAAGAACAACTTGCGCATTCGCATCCTTTTTGAGTTCTATGGTAATGCGCATACCGTGTCTGTCAGACTCGTCACGCAAGTTACTTATGCCTTCAATACGTTTGTCGTTTACCATTGACGCAATGGTTTTAATAAGTTCTTCTTTGTTTACCTGATAAGGAATTTCTGTAACGACAATCATTTCCCTACCGTTAGGCAATTCTTCTATGTCGGTTTTAGCTCTTAGAACAAAACCGCCTTTACCTGTTAAATAAGCCTGTTTAATACCAGCTCTACCCATCAAAACACCGCCTGTCGGGTAATCAGGCGCGGGAATAAGCTCCATAAGTTCCTCGGCGGTAATTTCGGGGTTATCGAGCATCGCAATACAACCGTCTAAGCATTCACCCAAATTATGAGGCGGAATATTAGTCGCCATACCTACGGCTATGCCGTCCGAACCGTTTACTAGAATGTTGGGAATACGCGACGGCAATACGACTGGTTGCATTTCGGTATCGTCAAAGTTAGGATAAAAGTCTACTGTATCTTTATCTAAATCACGGAGCATTTCAGAAGAAAGCTTTGAAAGCCTTGCTTCGGTATATCTGTACGCAGCGGCAGAGTCGCCGTCAACTGAACCAAAGTTACCGTGACCATCAACTAACGGACAGTTAATAGAGAAGTCCTGAGCTAGGCGGACTAACGCATCGTAAACAGAACTGTCACCGTGAGGGTGATATTTACCCAAAACTTCACCGACAATTTTAGCACATTTTTTATAAGCTTTATCAGAAGTGAGCCCCATGTCGTGCATTGCATACAAAATACGTCTGTGAACGGGTTTTAAACCGTCCCTTACGTCAGGAATAGCACGTGAAACGTTTACAGCCATAGCGTAGGCGATAAACGATTTTTTTACTTCGTTATTTACTTCAATGTTTATAAGTTTAGTCTTTTCGAGAGTTTGTTTAAATTCGGCTGTTAAGTCGCCGGGCATTTCTCTTTTTGCCATAGAGTTTTCCCCTTATTAAATATCTAAATCTTTTACAAGTTTAGCGTTTTCTTCGATAAACTGTCTTCTGAGTTCAGGATTGTCACCCATAAGCCTTGTGAACGTTTCGTTTGCCTCAACTGCATCTTCCATCGTTACTTTGAGCATGGTTCTTGTTTCTGGATTCATGGTCGTTTCCCAAAGTTGTTCGGGGTCCATTTCACCAAGACCTTTATATCGTTGAATATCACATTTACCAACTTCGCTTAGATAATCCTGCAATTCTTTATCTGAATAGAAATACTTTTCAACTTTATTTTTCGTTGCTTTATAAAGCGGAGGTTGAGCAATGTAAACGTGCCCTTGCTCTATTAACGGTTTCATAAAGCGGAAGAAGAAGGTTAATAGTAATATTCTAATATGACTTCCGTCAACGTCTGCGTCGGTCATGCAGATAATTCTATCATAACGAAGTTTAGTTATGTCGAAATCGTCTTGCATGCCACCGCCAAACGCAGTAATCATTGCTTTGATTTCTTCGTTTTCTAAAACTCTGTTAATTCTTGCCTTTTCTACGTTTAAGATTTTACCTCTTAAAGGCAGTATAGCCTGAAAACGCCTATCTCTGCCCTGTTTAGCACTACCACCTGCCGAATCACCTTCTACAAGGAAAATTTCGCAAAATTCGGGGTTTTTGTCCGAACAATCAGCAAGTTTACCGGGAAGCGTAGTCGATTCTAACGCACCCTTTCTTCTAGTATTTTCTCTTGCAAGTCTTGCCGCTTCTCTTGCGCGTTGAGCGGTAAGACATTTCATAATAATATCCCTTGCTTTGTCAGGATGTTCTTCAAAGAACGTTCCGAGACGTTCGTTCATTGCTTTTGTAACGTATGAACGCATTTCAGAGTTGCCGAGCTTAGTTTTGGTTTGTCCTTCAAATTGCGGTTCCGTAAGTTTTACGGAAACAATTGCGACTAAACCTTCTCTCACGTCTTCGGGCGAAACTTTATCGTCGCCTTTTAATATATTTAATTTTTTACCGAAATCGTTTACTATTCTCGTTAGCGAACTCTTAAAGCCGTCTAAATGAGTACCGCCTTCTTCTGTGTTAATGTTATTTGCAAACGCGTAAATTACTTCGTTATAAGTGTCGGTATATTGCAAAGCAACCTCAACCTCAGTATCGCCGTAGAACTCGTCGAAGTAGAAAGATTTAGCAAACATAGGACCTTTACTGCGACTTAAATCTTCTACAAAATGGGCAATGCCACCTTCGTAAATAAATTCGTCGGCTTGTTCTTGCCCTTCACGCTCGTCAACAAGTTTTATGGTAAGACCTTTATTTAAATAAGCAAGTTCGCGAAGCCTGGTTTTTACAGTATCATAATTAAAAATTACAGTTTCAAATATTTCGTCGTCGGGCATAAACGTAACCCAGGTACCTGTAAAATCAGCACTGTCAATAATTTTTAATGGTGCTTGCGGAATACCTCTGTTGTATAGCTGAAAGTATTTGTTGCCGTTTTGGTAAACTTCAACCTTTAACCATTCAGACAAAGCGTTTACAACTGAAAGTCCGACGCCGTGTAGACCGCCGGAAATTTTATATCCGCCACCGCCGAATTTACCACCCGCATGGAGTTTTGTTAAAACAACCTCAACCGCCGAAATACCCTCGGAATGATGGATAGCGGTAGGAATACCTCTTCCGTTGTCTTTTACCGTGCACGAACCATCTTTATTAAATTGTACGGTTATCGTATTGCAGTAACCGGAAAGAGCTTCGTCAATAGAGTTGTCGACGATTTCTTGAACCAAGTGATGAAGACCTCTGGTGTCGGTTGAACCGATATACATACCCGGTCTTTTTCTTACGGGGTCAAGGCCTTCTAAAACCTGAATTTGACCTTCGCCGTAATGAGTGTTGGTTTTGTTTTCCTTTTCCATTTTTACACCTGAAAAAATTTAAATTTTTGTACTTAAATTTTACCATATTTTATATGAATTTTCAAGCATTTTTAAAAACTTTTAAAAGATATTATTTAGTAATATATTATATATAGTATAATTTTTTCATTTTTTCATATATTAAGTAATGAAATGAAAAACACATGCTCGGTTTGCAACAAACAAATTGATGTATTAAACTCAGTTACGTGTAAAAACTGTAACTTGTCTTATTGTTATGATTGCATGGAAACAAACAAAAGAATATGCAAAAATTGTTTTCACAATTTAGAGTTTTAAAAATAAAAAGCACCTGACTGCACGTCAGGTGTTTTTTATTAGTTATTACTAAGATTTTCTATTAATTTTATTTCTAATTTTTTAAGACCATCAATTTGAATTCGTTTTGCTTCTTTTAAGGCTTTTTTATAAAAGTTTTCAACGACCTCTTGGTCTTTTTTAACGTTTTTCACGTAGGCAAGCTTTATTCTTAAATTAGTAGCGTTATTGAGTGAATTCAAATATTTTTCTAATTCGTAAGCCAAATCGTCGGCAACTGTTTCGTTAAAATCAAAAGTACACGCGTTATATAAGGCATCGGCTTTAACTGCAAAAATCACACTTTTAGGAAGATATTCTAGCAACGTTATTGCTCTATCCGAAACCTTTTTAGCGTTTTCAAAATCACCTTTATCAAGATAATAGTAGTATCTTGCATTGAGTAACAATATAAAATTAAAATCGTCTTCTCTTAATTGCGGTAAATCAAAATAATGATTTTCATCAATTTCAGAAGGAGTTTTTCCATTAAATAACTCAGACTGGATTTTTAGTAAAGATAGGCTTACTTTTGAACTGTCCGTATTCTTTCTTAAATTGTGCAAAATCAAACCGTCGTTAGGCACACCGTAAGTTTCCATAGGCAAAGCATTTCCAAAAAACACGTAAGCACCCATAGGCAAAAACATTGCCCAGAAAATAAACAAATACAACGGCAGTTTGGGGATAAAAAATGGTACTATGCCGATTACCATTAAAAAAGCGGTAAATAAAAGACCACCAAAAGTCATACGCTTAAATCCTTTTTCGACACAATCAACGGAAGTTGCCACCATCTCGGTGCTTCCTGCTTCTTCGCCGAACCAAGTAAAATCAAAAACCGTTTTACCCTTTTTCCTAGACCATTTTAAAAACCATACGGTAAAACTTAATAACTTAAAGCCGTTGGCTTTACCAAAAACAAGATGTCCCAGTTCATGAAAGAAAGTTATTATAAAACCGCAAATAATAGCCGATAAAACAAGTGCAAGAACAACGTAAATTGCACCGTCTGTAAATCTTTCGTTACTTGCAAAAACCACCAAGAATAACAGTCCTACCGTTATTATCAACGAAAGTACGTTGTTTATTAAATTAAGCCTTCTACTCATATTTTCTCCGTTATATATTTAAGATAACCTTCTAAGTTATCTTTTTCACTGACAGTAATATAGTTTATTCCCAAATATTGCATTATTTTATACAAAATCAAAGTTCCGAAAGGTATAATCTCAGCTCTCTCTGGTTGAAGACCAACCAAATTTTCCCTTTCTTCTATACTCATAGAAAAAAGCATTGTCAGAACCGAATAAACATCAGTTTTTTTCAATTGATATCCATCCACTTTGCTCGGGTCGTAAGGACACAATTTTAGCAAAATTGACACGATACTCGTAACAGAACCACCAATTGCAGTAAACTCAGTTTTGGGAATAACTGAAAATTCAGATATTAAATTATCTAATTGCTTTTCTAATTTTGAAACGTCTCCGCTATAACTTTCACAAAGCCTTACAGCTCCAACGTTTATACTCTTTGAATAGACGGTTTCTCCGTCTTTTATTACGGTTATTTCCGTGCTAGCACCACCCACATCAACAAGACCACCGTCAGTCCCCAAAAGCGCCCCCAAAGCACCGATTTTGGCTTCTGTTTCTCCCGATATAACGTCAACGGAAATACCAGTTATTTCTTTTACTTTATCAGTAAAAACTTTTCCGTTTTTTGCTTGACGAACGCCTGCGGTAGCAAAAATAAAAATTTTTTCGGCGTTTTTATTATGGGCGTATTCACAAAATTCTCGTACGGCATCAACAGTTCTATCTATGGCCTCACAATTTAACGTCGAAGTAGACAAAACCCCTTCTGCGAGTTTTGTAACTTTTACGCCTTTAAATACAGTAACTCCGTTACAACTCAATAAAAGTCTAACGGAATTTGACCCAACGTCAACTACGGCAATCGGGTTATTAGTTGAGTGGGACGTCATCTTCAAACACATATCCGATTTCCATAGCTCTACGCTGTATCCACCAATCGGTTTTACGCGCGTCAAGGGTTTCCCCTGATTCTTCTATCATTATCTCGTATTGTTGAATTTTTGTTTCAAGTTCAGCTTCTTGTTTTTTGAGAACGGCTATTGAAATAAGTTGATAAATCATTACAGATAACAGTATTACTAGAAGTAATACTGCGCCCACCGTTAACGATACGACAACCTTTTTAAATTCGTTTTCTTGCATCTTGTTTTTCCCTTTTTTTTCTTACGTATATATTATAAAGCTTTTTTCTGCATTTTGCAAGCATTAAGTAAAAACTTTTATTTGTTAAAAACACCCCAAACAGAACACCAAAAAACATAAATGCTCTAAAATTTGGGAAATTTAACAAATATGAATAATAAACGTAACCTATGCTTATCAAAACAAAACAAATTACGTCAAAAAATATTTTTAAAAAATCAACCTTTATAGCAGGCTTAAAAATTTCAGACACAAGAAGAAGTACTCCGGAAATCACTCCATAACTAACACAGGCTATAAAGACGTAAAATTGCGATGCTGTTACAAACATTATCTAAATATTTTTTTAACTAGGGGTTGTTTTTTGTAAGAATACTTTATTTCGTTAAAAATGCCCGTAGCACTAAGCGAACCCGACGCCTTGTTGTAAGAGTCGATTCTAATATTCTCACCTAAAATAAGCACTGTTTTCCCGCCAACAGTAAGTTTTAATGAGGTTTCTGAGAACGAGTTTACCGTTTCAACGCCCGTCATATTCAATTTCTTTCTTCCTTCGAGGTTAAGTTTATCGTTTTCAATTTGATTTTGCATATCTATCTCCTTTTTTATATAGATATGCAGTTAAACGATTTTTAATAAGCACAAATAAAAAAACGACCGAACTTGGTCGTTTTATTTACGTGTTAATCAGGAAGTTTCATATCTCCATATGAAATCCAGTTTTTCTTTCTCATAAATTCACTGATTACAAAGTTTAGAATAGCCGGTAGAACAAACATGAGAAGTACAATTCCTATAACCCCTATGATGCCCGAAGTGTAGTTAAATAAATCAAACACACCAACTAAACCGCTAGTTCCCATTCCACCACCGGAACTACCGCATTTTAGAGCAAAAACACAAGTGGAAATCGGGCCTAAAATAGCACTAGTAACAATCATCGGCAACATTAAAATGGGTTTTTTCATAATGTTAGGTATTTGTAACATGCTTGTCCCCAAACCTTGTGCAATTAATCCACTGAAACCATTTTCACGGTAACTTGCGACAGCAAAACCAACCATGTGACTAGCACATCCAACAACAGCAGCACCACCAGCTAGTAATATTGCGTTAATTTGTTCGGTGGTCCCACCTGTTAAAACAGGAGACGCAACTGCAACCCAAATAGCCGCAGACGACGTGGGCATAGTAAGTAAGATACCCATAATAACAGAAATAATAATTCCCATAAAGAAAGGCGTTGCGTTAGTTGCAATAGCTATAAGCGACCCTAATTGGTTTATAACCCAAATAAACGGAAAAGAAACAAATACACCCGCAAACGACAATAACAAGGCACCAATAGGAATTAATATTATATCGAGTTTGGTTTTTCCAGAATAAAGAGCAACTATTTCAATAACCAGCATGGTTACAACGTAAGCACCAATAGGATTACCGGGAGCACCCAAAGATAACGCAACAAAAGGTGCCGAAACACCGAGAATAAGTTTATCTGCAAAAGCTCCCACCATACCCGCAACAGCAGAAGAAAAGACCAAGAGTTTATGCTTGTTTAATGCATGTGCTATGCCTACGCCAATTCCTGCACCCATAAGCGATTTAGCGATGTTTGCGATATATTTTAAGGTGTTTCCTAAATAATTATCGCCTATCCAACCAGCTATTTGAGCAAGTATCGTACCTGCTATAAGCGTAACAAACAAGCCTTGCGCCATACCTGAGAAAGCTGTTATAAAATAACGCTTAGGTAAGTTTTTAAGATAGGTTTTAAAAGCGTTTTCGTTAACTAAGGTTTTTTCTCCGTTCATAATAATATCTCCGTTAATTTATTGTCTACTTGGTCACAAGACGTTAAATAATAATTTATGCCGTTTTTTACCACCAATCCGTCTGACCTTACGCTTTTTCCGTGCAAATGCCCGTAAATTACCGAGTGAACACCATATTCTTCAAACACTTGGGTAAAAAGTGTATCTTCACGTCTAACGTTAAAGGGTGGATAATGAATTAGAGCTATGAGTTTATCGTTTTCTGTTAAAAGTTCCCCTGCTGATTTTAATGAAAGCTTTAATCTTTCGTGTTCTCGCATATAAATTTTCATATCGTGTTCTTTAAAATCTGGCGAACCGGGAACAGACCAACAACGCGAACCGCAAATAACAACGTTACCTATTTTTATACTGTCGTTTTGTAAAGCATAAAAATTTTGAGGTAAAATATCTCTAACTTTACCTATACCACTCCACCAATAGTCGTGGTTACCCTTAATTATAACTTTTTTGCCATTTAAATGCGACAGAGTTTCAATATCTTGTTTTGCGTCTTCGATATCCATTGCCCAACTGATATCACCGCCAATTAAAACTATATCATCGTCGGTAATTTTTTGTTGCCAATCTTCAAAGATTTTGTCAAGATACCCCACCCAATTTCCACCAAATACATCCATCGGTTTATTAGTGTTGGTAGAAATATGCAAGTCGCTTATTGCGTATATTTTCATTTTTTTATTTTATCACAATAAAATAAAATATGCAACAATTAAAATAAAAAAAACACGGCTTCTGCCGTGTTTTTTATTTTATTCCGGATACATTGGTAATTCAAAAAACCCTGCGCAAACTTCTTGCGTGTATTCTTGGCAAGGCGGTATAGGTGTATACCCGTAAGACGGAATTAAAAGTTCCACATCCATTACAATTTTTAATATTATAGTAACACAAGCATCAATTGTAAATTGATTGTCAGCAGTATAAGTTCCCTGAGTTGAAACTAAGGAAACAACAGCTTCTACCCTATACGGCATTATTGATGCCGAAGGAATATTCAGTATTACGTCTTTTGTAATCGTAACACTTGAAATTGCACTTCCTTCCACCCCTAACGCATCGGTATATGCAACAGATACAGGTATAGTAACGTCAGCCCTTACACGCGCACAATTTGGACGTTCAGATAGAGGAACTATGTCCAAATTGCTAATCACTCCGCTACTCGTCAAACTTTTAGCACTGACAAAAGTCAATGGATATGTAGGATTTGACGGTGTTAGGTCGGTTATGTTTATTACTATATCGTTAAGTTGTGTCTGTTGCATACACGCATCAAACACCTTAGTTGCTTGAACGCATACTTTTTCGCATAATCCGTTAAGCGGATTTCCGTTTATTTGACCGGGACATCTATCCGATTGAAAATTACAGAAAAACGACATTTTTATCCTCCTTTTATGTCTTCTACAATCAATATATGTTACACACACCCATTTATGCCACAAAAAAATCAGCGTCGTGATTTGACGCTGATTTTAGTTTTTTAGGTTATTATTAAAAGTTATATCCGAGTTCAATAGCCGAAACGTTTTTATCAAGCAAATGTGCTTTTTTTGCAGGTATCATTTCTTTTAAACTATTTTTAACTTGTTCTAAGGTAAATAAGTTGGTTTCTTTTAGTAATTTGCCTAAAATTATCATGTTTGCAAGTCCGTCTAACGCATTTTCGTTAGCCATTTTAGTTGCGGGAATTCCTACGGTTTTTACTTCATCAACTTGTTTACATTCATTAATTAAAGAACTGTCATATATAACGACGCCACCTTTTTCGGTTGCATTTATATATCTTTCTAAGGACGGCAAGTTCATCGCAATTAAAACGTCGGGTTTTTCTACGATGGGCGAACCGATTTGTTCGTCAGAAACGGTTACTGAACAACTTGCAGTACCGCCACGCATTTCAGGACCGTACGAAGGAAGCCAAGAAATTTGTTTATCTGCTTTAAGTCCTGTAAACGCAAGCGCTTTACCCGAAAAAAGTATACCTTGACCACCGAAACCAGCAATTAAAATCTTAGTAGTAGCCATTTACTTTTCCTCCTTATACTTGTCTTTATATACGCCCAAAGGATAATATTTTTCCATATTTTCATCAAGCCAAGTAAGAGCGTCTTTGGGAGATAAACCCCAGTTAGTAGGACAAGTCGACAATACCTCGATCAGCGAGAAACCTTTTCCCTCGATTTGATTTTTGAAGGCTTTCATAATAGCCTTTTTAGCGTTTTTAATGTTTTTAACGTTGTTAACGGCAACTCTTTCTAAATACGTTGCGCCCGTAACTTGTGAAAGCATTTCACACACTCTAATAGGATAACCTACTACGGTAACGTCTCTACCGTAAGGCGAAGTTTGGGTTACTTGATTAGGAAGCGTAGTAGGAGCCATTTGACCGCCTGTCATACCGTAAATAGCGTTGTTTACGAAAATTACGGTGATATTTTCACCTCTTGCGGCAGAGTGAACAGTTTCAGCTGTACCAATTGCCGCGAGGTCACCGTCGCCTTGATAAGTAAAGACGATATTGTCGGGATTAGCGCGCTTTGCACCTGTTGCAACAGCAGGCGCTCTACCGTGAGCCGCTTGAATCATATCACAGTTAAAATAGTTGTAAGAGAAAACCGAGCATCCCACGCTAGCTATACCTACGGTTTTATCTAATATGCCTAATTCTTCTAAGCATTCAGCAACTAATCTATGAATAATACCGTGAGTACAACCGGGACAATAATGTAAAGGTTGGTCGGTTAAGCCTTTGGTTTTATCGAATACTACCATTGTTTTGCTTCCCCCTTTTGAATTTTTTCTAATGACGAAACAATTTCGTCGGGTGTCATAATTACACCGCCAGTTCTACCGTAGAAATATACGGGTTTTGCACAGTCGATAGCAAGTTTTACGTCGTCTACCATTTGACCCATATTAAGTTCTACTGACAAAAATGCCTTAACCTTTTCGCTAGCTTTCTTTAAGATGTCTTTGGGGAAAGGATAAAGAGTTATCG
>JAZRGZ010000072.1:0-10248 GCA_045644505.1 Christensenellaceae bacterium
GCGTTAAAGTACGCCTTGTTTTCGACGTGCTTTGTTCATACCATCTCATAGTGTCTCCACTACTTTGCGGCAGCAATCCGTATCCCTATGGTAGCCTTACCTACCGGAGTTATTCTTTTGTATCAGTTTACACCCAAAAAAACCAAGTTGTCAACAAAAAATATAAAATTTTTTTAAATACTTTAATTTTTATTTTCGCCCGTTTCCTCTTGGTATAAAATTTGGCCATTAAAACCTCTTAAAACTTCAACAAAACGCTGATAATTCTTGTCGTCTATTAAGACGACGGTATACGTGCCGTCGCTAAATCTTAAAACTAACTTATTCGAAAGCTTAAAGTAGGCGATTTCATTAAGGTTAGATAAAGGAATTTTTTTACTAAAACCCCAAATGCCGTATTTAATATAATGCTTTGTGATTACGTACTTAGAGTTTACGGTAAAACCAACAGTTGCAAGCAAAAGAGCTAAGTCCATTATACCCGTCAATATATACGTAACGGTATCAAGCGTATCGTAACCCCAAAAATTTATTAAGTTTATTACGTTTAAGACAACCCCCGCGGTTAGTAAACCTAAAACGATGGTTATTAAAACCCAAACAAGCGGAGAAATCTTAAATCTGAAATTTATTTTTTCCACGTAACAATTATATAATATCCTCAAAAAATTTGCAAGATAAAATCCTACAAAAATCGCTGAAAAAGGTCGATAATGTTCTGTGGATAAAAATTGTAAGGAGCATTAATTTTATTATTAAAGCATAAAATATTTATACGTTATGGGGTTTATTGACAGCATTACAGAAAATTTTTGCAATATTTTTCCTGCTCCGCCTATATATCGGGCGGTAATTTTGGGTGATAAAGCTGGGTATTTTGAAAACGTCGTGGGAATTAAGAGTTTTTCCCCCGATGAAATTATAGCGTTCTTAAAAAAAGGCGAACTGAAAATCACAGGGAAAGACCTTTGCGTTAAAAAGTATGGCGACGGCGACCTTGTTGTCTGCGGAAAAATTCAGGCGGTAACACTTTTATGAAAGGAATATATTCTGAGTACCAAATAAAAGGATATAATCTCGACAGTTTCCTAAATTTTGTTAAAAAAAAGGGGATTTGTGTCTATGACGCAAAAAAAATCCAACCAAATTTAATTAAAGTTTCGGTAAAATACCGTCAAGGTAAAAAATTTTTTGCAATTGCCGAAGAATTGTGTTACAATATAATAAAGATTAAAGATAAAGGAAGATTTTATCCTTTTTTGTATTTATACAAAAACTTGGGACTGGTTATCGGTAGCTTTATACTTTTAGCGCTGGCTATATTTTCTAACGACTTTATTTTCAGAGTTGAATATTCAGGCACCGGGAACGTGTTAAAGCACGACGTTCATCGTCAACTTCAAGAATACGGAATAACGCGGTTTTCTCGGTTTTCTTCCATGGATTTAGACGAGCTTTCAACAAAACTGCTTGCCGAAAATCCAAGACTAACTTTTGTAGAGTGCAGTAAAGAAGGTAACGTATTAATAGTAAACTCCGTTTTGTCCGAAGGCAATAAAGAGAAACTTACGGGCAATGCCACAGAATTAGTTTCCGATACGGACGGAATTATAGAAGATTTAAAAATTTACCGTGGCTCGGCAAGAGTTAAAATAGGCGACGAGATTAAAAAAGGACAAATTTTAGTAGACGGGTTAGTTACCGTAAAAGACCAAGAACTAACCGTCAACGTTCTTGCCGTAGCGTACATAAAGTGCAAAGCAGTTTACGAATACAATTCAACTGCAAGCGGGCTTGAAAACGCCGTACTTTCTATGTACGAAGAGAACTTTGACGACGGTGAAGTTATAGAAAGTAACGTTTTTGTTACCCAAACCGAAAACGGTTACGTTTACCAAATAGAAATTTATTATAGACGGATAGTATCCGTCGGCTAAAATAAAGGAAATTTTCAAATGAAAAGGCAAACCTCACAAAAACTTTTAAGATGGGAACAAAACGATTACGTTTTGAACATTTTAGTTTACGCCATTAACGCCATAGTTTTTATGGGCTTATTCGTTGGCGCGTCTGTTATAAGTGGAAGAGCGATTGAGGATATTTTCACAAAAACCACCGACTTTTTCAGTTTTTCCGTGCTTATAATAGTTTTATTTTCAGTAATGGCGGTATATCTCAGTTACGAAAACAAGAATTTTTTGAAAAACCCACAAAATTCCCAAATGATTTTTCTTATAATGGAACTGTCGTTCGTAGTATGTTTTGCGGTAGGACACTATCTAGATAATTATTTACGCCCCGTAGCGATGGTAGCGCTTTTAACTATGTTCTTAGCCGATACAAAAACAGGCGTTTTCTCAAACATTTTATTTTCGGTAATAATGTTTTTGTTCGACACTTTTTCAGGGACGAACATAGAATATGCCTGCTATCTTTTGGTAATAGGAATATCGTCAGCCATAATCGCTACGTACCTACTCCGCAACGTTTATTCAAGGTTCAAGTTGTTGGCGTTATCGTTTGCAATATCTATTCCCGCGGTACTGTGCGTTATATTACAATTAATCCGCGCCTTAAACACACAACTTTTGTTTACGCTTTTATATGCTACCTTGTCGGGTGTGTTATCTGCGATATGTTGTATAATTATTTTACCGGTCTTAGAAGTATTATTCAAAAAAGTTACTTGTTTTAAGTATTCCGAACTTACCGACCACAGGTCGAAATTTATAAGAAAACTCATAGAACAAGCACCCGGAACGTTTAACCATTCGCTAGTAGTGTCTAATATTGCCGAAGCGTGCGCAACGGCGATAGACGAGGACCCGTTGCTCGCAAGGGTGTGCGCGTATTATCACGACATAGGCAAACTTCGTCGTCCAGAAATGTTTAAGGAAAATCAAGTGGACAAGATAAATCTTCACAACGACTTAACCCCTGAACTTTCGGCTAACATTATACGTTCTCATACACAAGACGGTTATAATTTTTTAAACAAGAACCGTTTTCCCAAAATTATTGCCGACGTATGTTTAGAACACCACGGCACAATGCCGATGCTATTTTTCTATGACAAAGCAAGAAAATTTACCGACGGCGACGTAGACATTTTACAATACTGCTATCAAGGACCTAAACCGCAAACCAAAATCGCGGCGATTCTTATGATAGCGGATAGCTCGGAGGCGGCGGCAAGAGCGCTTACAGACCGTTCGAGAGAAAGCGTTTTACAATTAGTGAGAAATATTGTAAACGACAGAATGAAACTCGGTCAGTTTGAAGAATGTGAAATTACCTTAAAAGAAATTAATATTATCATAAATACCGTAGTAAACTCTTTGACGGGTGTTTATCACGACAGAATAGAATACCCCGAGGTTAATATCGACAGCATAAAAGACAAAACGGAAGAATAAAATGACTAAACTAAAAATACTTTCAGAAAGCAAAATTAACGTAAAAAAAATTGCAAAAGCAGTTTATAAAACACTAAACCAAACGGCTAAGCTTAAAGCAGAGTTAGTGTTTATGGACGAAAAGGATATACAAAAACTAAATGCTGAAACACGCGGAATAGATAAAGTTACCGACGTCTTGTCTTTTCCTACGCTCGACGGCATTAGGGGGAAAGTTTTAGACGCTAAAAATTTTCCGTATGAAACGGAAAAGGGTAGACTTATGATAGGTTCAATCGTAATGTGCGACCAAAAAATAAAAGAGCAAGCCTTGGAATTCGGGCACAGCGAAGAAAGAGAAAGAACTTATCTTTTAGTACACGGACTAATGCACCTTTTCGGTTACGACCATATGACCGACGAAGATAAAAAACAAATGAGAGACAAAGAAAAACAAGCGCTAAAACGTTTAGGGGTGGAACAATGAAAAGCGGTTACGTTGCCGTAATAGGCAGAGCAAACGCGGGTAAAAGCACGCTCATAAACGTGTTGGTGGGGGAAAAGGTGGCAATAGTTTCACCGCGCCCACAAACAACTAGGGACAGAATTTTAGGCGTTCTCACTGAGAAAGATTACCAAATCGCGTTCGTTGATACTCCGGGATTATATAAAGCCGACAATTTGCTCAATTCAGTAATGCAAAAAACCACAGAAGACAGCGCCAAAGACGTAGATTTAGTGTTGTTCGTAATCGACGCGCACGAAGGATTAAGCGAAAACGATAAAAATTTAGCCGTAAAGTTTATGAAAACGGGCGTTCCGTTCATAATCGTTTTGTCTAAGACGGATATTATGACTGAAAGCTTATTAATTTCTGAAATAAAAGAATTAAGCGAACTCGGTGCAGATATAATACCCGTATCGGCTAGAAAAGGCAAAAATTTAAAAGAACTTATCAAAGTCATAGTGTCTAAACTACCAACGGCGGACAAGATTTTTGAGCAAGATATAATTTCCGACAGGTCGGAAAGATTTATGGTATCCGAGATAATTCGCGAAAAGATACTTCTGAAATTCGAGCGTGAAATTCCACACGGCGTTGCGGTAATAATAAACGAATTTAAACTTCGTGAAAACGGTAAGGTTTACGACGTAAGCGTAGACATAATTTGCGAAAAACCCAACCATAAAGCAATTTTAATAGGCAAACAAGGTTCGGCAATAAAGCAAGTATCTTCGTTTGCAAGAGCCGATTTAGAAAAATTTTTAAACAAGAAAGTTTTCTTAACGACGTACGTCAAAGTAAAAGAAGACTGGCGCAACAGCGCTTACCTAATAAAAGAACACGGCTACGCTTCGGACGAATAAAATTTTTTTATTTCCCAATACTAATAGTGGAGGGAATTATGGCGAAGAAAAATAAAAACAACTACGACAACCCCAAAGAAATGGCGTGGCAACTGTTCACAAAAACAGGCAACGTTACTCTGTATCATCTATACAAAAAACTTTCGGACGAATAAAGGATAACCTTAATGGAAGAAAAACTAAGCGGAATAGTAGTCGGCGGTGTAAACTACGGCGAAAGCGACAAAATATTAAACGTTTTTACTCTTGAACAGGGTATGGTTTCCGCTAAGATAAAAGGTGTAAAGAAGGCAGGAGCAAAATTAAAATTTGCATCCGAGCCTTTTTGTTTTGCCGAATACGTATTTTCTAAATCTGGCGATAGGCGTACGGTTATAGGCGCAAGTTTAATAGACAGTTTTTATGCTTTGCGCGAAGACGTTTACAAGTTTTACGCGGGCTCGGTAGTTATAGAATTTATTAGGAAATTTCAAAAAGAAAACATCGTGTCCGAGCGACTTTTTAATTTGACGGTAGAAGTTTTAAAAGATATAACGTACGGCGAGGGCGATTATAAGTATGCGCTTGTAAAGTTCTTGATAAACGCATTGGAAGAAATAGGTTACGCGCTAGATTTTTCGGGCTGTTTTGAATGCGGTTGTCAGTTAAAAGACAGAGTTTTTTTTGATTACAACTACGGTGGATTTTTCTGTGACGAATGTAGAACCGACAAATGTCGCGAGATAAATTTTTCAACGTATCAAACGCTTTTAAAAGTAACGAACGGCGAACACGCGCTATCAGAAAACTTAATAAAAAGTTTACGGCTTATAAATTTTTACGTAGAGAATAAACCCGAAGAAAAAATAAAAACATTAACAGAACTACTTAATTTATTAAATATAATATAATTTTTTATAAAAGCGCTTGATAAAACAAAAAAAATAGTGTAAAATAATTCAGTCGTGAGAAGCGACCTGATACTAAAAAACATTTTTGGAGGAATATTAATGAAGAAGTACGTTTACTTATTCAGCGAAGGCGACGCTAAGATGCGTGAACTTTTGGGTGGTAAAGGCGCAAACCTTGCCGAAATGACCAAAATTGGTTTACCCGTACCCCAAGGTTTTACCATTTCTACCGAAGCCTGCACCCAGTACTATGAAGACGGCAAACAAATCAACGAAGCGATTATGTCCGAAATCATGGAAAACATAGAAAAGATGGAAGAGATTACCGGAAAGAAATTCGGCGACCTTGAAAACCCCCTACTCGTATCTGTTCGTTCGGGCGCAAGAGCGTCTATGCCGGGTATGATGGATACCATATTAAACTTAGGTTTAAACGAACAAGTAGTAGAAGTTATGGCAGAAAAGTCTGGTAACGCTCGTTGGGCTTACGACTGTTACAGAAGATTTATTCAAATGTACTCTGACGTCGTTATGGAAGTAGGTAAAAAATACTTTGAAGCGCTCATCGACGAAATGAAAGAAAAGAAAGGCGTAACCTTAGACGTTGAACTTACTGCCGACGATTTAAAAGAACTTGCTAACCAGTTCAAAGCAGAATACAAATCAAAAATCGGAACTGACTTCCCGGCAGACCCCAAAGAACAGCTTATCGGTGCAGTAAAAGCCGTATTCCGTTCTTGGGACAACCCCAGAGCAAACGTTTATCGTCGTGATAACGATATTCCGTACAGTTGGGGTACTGCGGTTAACGTTCAAGCAATGGCTTTCGGTAACATGGGCGACGACTGTGGTACCGGTGTTGCGTTCACCCGTGACCCTGCTACTGGTGAAAAGAAACTCATGGGCGAATTCTTAACCAACGCGCAAGGCGAAGACGTTGTTGCAGGCGTTCGTACACCTATGCCCATCGCTCAAATGGAAGAAAAATTCCCCGAAGCGTTTGAACAATTCAAAAAGGTTTGTGAAATTTTAGAAAATCATTACAGAGATATGCAAGATATGGAATTTACCGTAGAACACGGCAAACTCTATATGTTACAAACCAGAAACGGTAAGAGAACTGCTGCCGCTGCATTACAAATTGCTTGCGACTTAGTAGACGAAGGTATGATAGACGAAAAGAAAGCCGTTTCTATGATAGACCCCAGAAACTTAGACACCTTATTGCACCCGCAATTTGACGCTAAGGCATTAAAAGACGCTAAACCTATGGCGCGCGCACTCGGTGCATCGCCTGGTGCGGCTTGCGGTAAAATTGTATTCACCGCAGAAGACGCTAAGGCTTGGAAAGAACGTGGCGAAAAAGTAGTACTTGTTCGTTTAGAAACTTCACCCGAAGACATCGAAGGTATGAAAGCATCGCAAGGTATCTTAACGGCTCGTGGTGGTATGACCTCGCACGCAGCGGTAGTTGCGCGTGGTATGGGTACTTGTTGCGTATCAGGTTGCTCTGCAATCACCAACTTCGACGAAGATAACAAGACTTTTGTTTTGGCTGGTAAAACTTATAAAGAAGGCGACGTAATTTCTATCGACGGTTCTACTGGTAACATTTACGACGGCGAAATTAAAACAGTAGACGCTACAATTTCTGGCAACTTCGGCAGAATTATGGCTTGGGCTGATAAATATAGAAAACTTGGCGTACGTACCAACGCAGACACTCCGAAAGACGCTAGAAAAGCACGCGAATTAGGCGCAGAAGGTATCGGTCTTTGTCGTACTGAACACATGTTCTTTGAAGGCAACAGAATTGACGCTTTCCGTGAAATGATTTGTGCTGACACCGTAGAAGAAAGAGAAATTGCATTAGAAAAAATACTTCCCATGCAACAAGGCGACTTTGAAAAAATCTATGAAGCGTTAGAAGGTTACCCTGTAACTATCCGTTTCTTAGACCCCCCGCTACACGAATTCGTGCCTACCGAAGAAGCAGACATCAAAGCACTTGCTGACGCGCAAGGTAAAACAGTAGAACAAATCAAATCTATCATCGACGCATTACACGAAGCTAACCCCATGATGGGACACCGTGGTTGTCGTTTGACTGTAACCTACCCCGAAATTGCTAAAATGCAAACCAAGGCAGTTATCAGAGCGGCAATTAACGTTCAAAAAGCACACGCAGATTGGAACCTTGTTCCCGAAATCATGATACCGTTAGTTGGCGACGTTAAAGAATTAAAATTCGTTAAGAAAATCGTAGTAGAAACTGCTGACGCAGAAATCAAAGCAAGCGGTATTGACCTTAAATACGAAGTAGGTACTATGATAGAAATTCCCAGAGCTTGCTTGACCGCTGACGAAATCGGTAAAGAAGCAGAATTCTTCTGTTTCGGTACTAACGACTTAACTCAAATGACTTACGGTTTCTCTCGTGACGACGCAGGTAAGTTCTTAACTGCTTACTATGACACCAAGATTTTTGAAAACGACCCGTTTGCAAAACTTGACCAAGTGGGCGTTGGCAAACTTATGAAGATGGCAGTAACCTTAGGTAGAGAAGTGCGTCCTGAAATGCACGTAGGTATCTGTGGTGAACACGGTGGCGACCCCGCATCGGTAGAATTCTGTCATAAGATAGGATTATCGTACGTATCTTGCTCGCCGTTCAGAGTACCGATTGCAAGACTTGCAGCAGCACAAGCGGCAATCAACGACGAAAAATAATTTATAAACAGTAAAATCAGCCCTCACGCTTGACGCGTGGGGGTTAATTTTTGTACAATGTATGTAAGGGATATAAAATGAAAGGTGTTCTAATTGTAAACGGGTTTTTAAACAGCGACAAATATTACGGCATTTACGAATTGTTGGTAAAAGCGTTTAAAACCCGTAACGCACAACTCGATATTGTAAAATCAGACCAAATAAGCGGAAAAGAAGATTTTTCTTTTACCCCCGATTTTGCGTTGTTTTGGGATAAAGATTATTATCTAGCTGAAAAATTAGAGAGGCAAGGGCTGAAATTGTTTAATTCGGCAAGCGGTATGATATTGAGCGATAACAAAATTTTAACTTCCCGCCAACTTGAAAAGCACGGCATATCACATCCAAAAACCATCGTCGCGCCTAAAACTTTTGAAAACGTAGGTTATACAGATTTAAGTTTTGTCGATAACGCAGTAGAAAAACTAGGACTACCCGTAGTTATAAAGGAAGCGTACGGTTCGTTCGGTGCGCAAGTGTATTTAGCCGAAACCAAAGCAAAAGCAAAAGAAATTGTAACTAAAATCGCGCCAAAAGAGCTTGTGTTTCAACAATTTATAAAAACAAGTCGTGGTAAAGATTTAAGAATAAACGTCGTGGGCGACAAAGTAATTGCAACTGTTTATAGATATAATTCTAACGATTTCCGTTCCAATATCACGCTAGGTGGCAACAAACAAAACTACACACCTAACGAAGAACAAAAACAAACAGCAATAAACGCGGTAAAAGCGCTGGGGTTAGACTTTGCAGGCGTTGATGTTATGTTTGGCGAAAACGATACGCCGATTGTGTGTGAAGTAAATTCTAATCCACACTTTAAAACGACGTTAGAGTGTACAGGCATTGACCTTGCCGAAGCAATAGCCGATTACGTAATACAAAAATTATGTTAAAGGGATATCTTGTTTACGACCGCGAAAACGCAAACAAAAACTCGTGGTTTATAGAAAATTTTATAAATACCGCCAAAGAGTTTAATCTTAATATAGAGCTCGTGTTTACCGACCAAGTACAAGAAAAAAAACATCCCGATTTTGCAGTTGTTAGGGCAATTTCGCCAAAGACGAACGAGTTTTACGAAAAAAGTGGCGTAATAGTTTCTAATAATTATATAACTAACCATACGGCTAACGATAAATATAAGACGTACGAGTTGGCAAAAAGTCTTGGTATTCCTGTAATGAAAACGGTAAAGTCCGACGAATATTTACAGTATCCTTTTGTAATGAAAAGCGTTGACGGACACGGCGGTAGTCAAGTATTTATGGTAACCGATGACGAGAGTTACTTTAATGCAAAGCAACAACTAAAAGACAAAACTTGCATAAAACAGTGCGTTTGCGATACTCTCGGCAAAGATTTGAGAGTATATTCAATCGCAGGTAAAGTTATCGCGGGGGCGTTAAGAACAAGCGAAACGGATTTTAAAAGCAACTTCTCGCTCGGCGGTAAAGCAACACAGGTAAAAGTGCCGTTAAAATGCAAAAGAATTGTCAAAAAGTTATATAAATCGCTAAAATTCGACTTTATAGGAATAGACTTTGTTTTTAATAACGGTAAGCCGATTTTGAACGAAATCGAGGACCCTGTCGGTTGTCGCATGTTATACTCGTTTGGCAAATTAGACCCTATAAAAAGTTATATAAAACGAATAACAAAAAAACTAAAAAACAAGACAAGATAGGTGTTTTAACCGTCACTAAATCAATTTAAATTGTTAACGTTTTAATTTTTATTGACATACATTTTTAATATTATTATAATTATAATATAATAAAGAGAAGTAAAAATTTAAAAAAAGCAAAAGGAGAAGTATGGCACCA
>JAZRGZ010000073.1:0-14257 GCA_045644505.1 Christensenellaceae bacterium
TTAACTTTTGCATTTTGCAAGTCTAATACGTTTTGGTCTTTTAAAAATTGTGCGTTTTCCCTAATACTTATTGCAACTGTTTTAAGCGCTTGGTTTATTGTACCGTCTGACAATGTATTTAGTTCAACTGATGCTTTTTTAGCATTTTTTGCCAAAGTGATTAAATCTATCATTTATTTACCCTTGAATATTCTTTTAATTTTATTTAATACCCTTTTAGTAAAAAAATACGTCTTGATTTTACGTTTTCTACGCTTATCGTTTTTGTAATATTTTTTTGCTTTATCTCTGTATTTTTGGTTTACTTGTTTGTATTTGTTTTTTTTATAAAACCCTACCATTACACCGATGAGTTGCGAATAATAAACGCGTTCTAAAACAAACTGACTGTCGCCCGAACAAACAAGAAAGTCGTCAGTTATTTCCATAACTCTATGAAGTATATTTTCGCCGTTAGGACGTGAATACAAAACGACGTCGTATTCTTTTATATCGTTTATTACCTTATCGATGATAACCGTTTGTTTTTTATTTTTCAAAAACGGCCACATACTGTCGCCTTTTGGGACGAATGCTATATGCGAAGTATCGGTTTTATTCATTTTATAAATTTTCCAAGCTTCTAATTCCCATTACGCTGTCAACGGGAAGTGAAAACACTATACCGTGTCCGTCGGTAGCAGTTCCAGCCGATTGCATTATAGCGCGCATTATATCGTCGCGCTTTTGCTTATCTGCAACAATGTATACAATTTCTTTTTCTTCGCTAATTGACACGCCGAAGAATTTAGCAATTTCAGCGCCCGTACCTTTTGCTTTTACTACCGTACCACCGGTAGCGCCTGCGTTTCGTGCAGAATCCATCAATACGTCGGTAAATCCTTTATCTACTATCGACATAATTAACACGATTTTATTTTCCATTTTGTTTTCCTCCGATTTAACGATGGGACTTTCCCCTGCTAAATATTTAAGCGCCCTTTCCCCGCCTATACCGTCTATGGGTAAAAATATGGCTATTCCATTTCCCGACGTTTCAACATTCATTTGTGTAACGAGATTTTTTTTGAGTTCGGGTAGCTGGTTTTCCCTTACGACAGCTTCAAACATTACTTTTTCGGTCGCTTCAAGTCCTAAAATATCTAACATAGAATCTGTTGCCGTTCCTCTACACAGCTTAGAGAAAACTCTTTCTATTTTGTTTTTACTGAAAAAATCCAAGAAGTCTTCTGAACACTCTCTGTGTGTTACCAAAAGCATAAGTTTTAATCCTAACATATTTTCTCCTAACTGATAATTTCGCTATCGTCAGACTGGTCGTCTGCTTGTGCTTTGTGTATTTTGCTAAGTTTAATCTTATATATTACGCCTAAAATTTGTATAGTTATTAAAGGTGTCATCGCAACGAAAGCTACTACGCCGAAACCTTCGGTAGCAACGTTACCGCCAACGGCTTGACATAAACCTAACGCCAATGGCATTAAAAACCCCGTAGTCATCGCGCCCGATGCTACACCGCCCGAGTCAAATGCTATTGCAGTAAATATATCGGGAACAATAAACGTCAGCGTCAACGCAATTGCGTATCCTGGAATTAAGAAGTAAAAAATGGGAACACCGCAAATAATTCTAGTCATTGCAAGTCCAACTGATATAGCCGTACCTATCATAAGGCTTACCGACAACATCTTTTTAGGTATAGCGCCTTCCGTAATTTCGTATACCTGCTTAGTTAAAACGTGGACGGCGGGTTCAGCTGCGACCACGAAAAAACCTATCACCATACCGATAGGTACTATGACGTAGTTGTAACTTAAACTGCCTATTTCGTTGCCTATTATTTTGCCTACGGGTAAGAACCCGAAGTTTACACCGAGTAAGAATATTACTAAGCCGACGTAAGTATAAATTATACCTACCACAACTTTAAGTATTTGAGTTTTAGACTGTTTTTCACCAAATAGTAAACATAAAAAGAACAATGCAACAATGGGAAGTAATGCTATCGCAACGTCAAAAAGGTATTCGGGAAACAAGTTGATAAATTCATAAATAAGACCTTTTGAATTGCTTATTTCTGGTAGCACGTCACTAGTTACTATAATGTTTTCGGGATTAAAAATAATACCTAAAATCATTACTGATAAAATGGGTCCAACAGAACATAGCGCCGTCAAACCGAAACCGTCAACTTCCGCGTTTTTATCGCTTCTTATAGACGCCACACCGGTACCGATAGCGATTATAAAAGGTACGCTCATAGGTCCTGTGGTTACCCCACCCGAGTCAAACGCCAACGGAACAAACGTATCTGGCACAAAGAACGACAAAACAAAAATTGCTATATAAAAAACTATAAGAAGATATTTAAGGCTGAACCTTAAAACTATTCTTAAAAATGCAATTACCAAAAAGACGCCAACTCCAACGCCTATGGATATGATTAGCACCCATTCACCGATGGTTTGTTTTAACTGTCCCGCTAGAACCATTAAGTCGGGTTCTGATATGGTTATTAGCACGCCAACCAAGAAATATACGGGTATAATTACCCACATATTTTTGGTTTTAACAACTGACGAACCTACGTATTCGCCGATGGGCGTCATCGCCGTATCTGCCCCGAGAGTAAAAAGCCCTGTTCCCACGGTAACACAAAAAGCACCTAAAATAAATGCTAAAAACGTTCCACTATCTACGGGCGCTATGGTAAAACTAAGAAGTAAAACTATTGCCGTTATCGGTAAAACGGATGAAAACGCTTCTTTAATTTTTTCGGATATTATGGTTTTGTCTGCATAAAGTAATCCCGCGCGTTTTCTTTTCACATCTTTTCTCCTTACAAAATTTTTAAATTTGGTCTAAACTGCTGACGACCACGTCGCAGTCGAGGGTGCCTTATATATTATAGTAACATATCTAAATAATAAATTCAATAGAATAAAGTAAAAAGCCAAAAGGTAATTTTATACCTTTACAGTCTTCCTTTTTCCCATCTATTAAAAATTTCCGTACACCCAGTTAAGACGTCAGAATAGGTTTTGTCAAAGTTACCGTAATACCATGGGTCGTCCACGTCGCCACCGCCTACGAAATCTAAAAGTTTTCTGACCTTACGTTCAGGGTCTACACCGAAAATTTTCATTATATTACGAATATTTTGTTCATCCATACCGATAAACAAATCGTAATTGTCGTAATCTTCGCTTTTAAGTTTTTCAGCGTGCTTGCCGTCGCAACTTATACCATGCTGATTAAGTATTTTAGCAGTTTCACGGTGTACCGAGCAACCTATTGCTTCGTAACTAGTAGCGGAAGATTTTACGATAAACTTATTTTCTACGCCTGCTTTTTTTATAATATCCTTAAATACAAATTCAGCCATGGGCGAACGACAAATATTACCGTGACACACAAACATTATTTTAGTGATTTTTTCCATGCTTAAATTTTATCAAAATTAGTGTTTTTAGTCAATAAAAAACCCCGCTTTTGCGGGGTTTTAGTTTTATTTGCTTTTTAAGGTTGCAAGCATTACGGCTTTTATGGTGTGAAGCCTATTTTCTGCTTGGTCAAATACTATTGACTGCTCACCCTCAAAGACGTCGTCGGTAACTTCCATACAATCTATACCGAACTTTTCAAAAGTTGCTTTGCCTACGGTTGTCTTCAAATCGTGAAAAGCAGGTAAACAGTGCATAAACTTTGCGTTAGGTTTTGCATTAGCCATAAGCTGATTTGTTACTCTGTACGGCGTAAGGTCTTTAATACGACATTCCCAAATACTGTCGGGTTCTCCCATAGAAACCCAAACGTCGGTATAAATTACGTCGGCGTTTTTGGTTGCAGATATCGGGTCGTCGGTAAATTCTAAGGTTGCGCCGGTTTCTTTTGCAATGTCAGCACATACTTTTATAAGTTCTTGGTTAGGATAATAGTCTTTTGGCGCACATGCAACGAAATGCATACCCATTTTAGCGCACCCTATCATTAAAGAGTTGCCCATGTTGTTACGCGCGTCGCCCATGTATACGAACTTGATACCTTTCAACGTGCCAAAATGTTCTTTTACGGTTAAAAGGTCGGCAAGTATTTGAGTAGGATGAAACTCGTTAGTTAATCCGTTCCACACAGGTACACCAGCGTATTTTGCAAGGTCTTCTACGATTTCTTGACCGTAGCCACGGTATTCGATACCGTCGTACATTCTGCCTAAAACCCTAGCGGAATCTGCTACGCTTTCTTTTTTACCAAAGTGCGAAGTGAAAGTTTCTATGTAAGTAGCATTCATACCAAGGTCGTACGCTGCCACCTCAAAAGAACAACGTGTTCTCGTGCTTGCTTTTTCAAAAATAAGCGCGATGTTCTTACCTTTAAGGTGTTGGTGCTTTTTGCCTTTTTTCTTTTCGGCTTTTAATTTTGCTGATAAGTCTAATAGGTATTGTATCTCGTCAGCAGTAAAATCTAGTAATTTTAAAAAATTTTTGTGATTGAATTTCATTTTTCTTCCTTTTTTATTTACAAGGTTTTACGTTACCTTGTATTAAAACCTTTATCGACATTTTTAACTTTCTACTTAATAAATAATCTATTTCTAAACTATTTATTCCGTTGCACAAGCAGACTTTATAATCTCAATTGCTGTTTTTAGAACGTCCATTGGAATGTTGAGAGCAGGCAACAATCTTACTTTATCTTTTGCAGAAAGACAAAGCACGCCCTTTTCAATACATTCTGCTATTACGTCTTTTGCCTGTCTTACCGTCTTTATTCCAACCATAAGCCCCATACCACTTACAGACTCAACGCCCTTGGCGTTTTTAAGCTGATTAAATACATACTGGCTTTTTTCTCTTACGCTTTTTAAAAATTCATCGTCAAGACGCTCAATTACGCTAATTGCACCTGCCGAACACACCGGATTTCCACCAAAAGTAGAGCCGTGTTCACCAATACCTAATACGTATTCGGTTTTTTCATTCATAACACAACACCCAAGTGGCAACCCACCACCCAAGCCTTTTGCCGTTGTAAATACGTCTGGAATAATACCGTAGTTCATATAGGCATAAAGTTCACCAGTTCTTCCGTTACCCGTTTGAACCTCGTCAACGATGAACAAAATATCTTCTCTCTCGCAAATTTCTTTTATGCCGTGCACAAAATGTTTATCGAGCGCAATAACGCCACCCTCACCTTGAACGCACTCTATCATAATCGCGCAAACTTTATTTTCTTTAACCGCAGTTTTAACACTATCTAAATCGTTTGCGGTTGCGTGAACGAAACCACTAGTTAACGGTTGGAAAAGTTCGTGAAATTTATCTTGACCCGTAGCGGCAAGAGTAGTTAAAGTCCTACCGTGAAAGCTATTTTTTAGAGTAACTACAACGTTATATTCGCTACCTTTTTTATCGGCACCGTACTTACGCGCAACTTTTATAGCACATTCATTTGCTTCTGCACCGGAATTTGCAAAGAAAACCTTCTTCATTCCCGTACGTTCACATATCATTTTAGCAAGCCTAGCACAAGGCTCGGTATAATATAGATTGGACGTGTGTTGAACTTTTGCAAGTTGATTTATAACTGCTTGTTTCCATTTCTCGTCTGAAATACCAAACGCCGTTACACCTATTCCAGAACCCATATCAATATATTCCTTCCCGTCGGCGGAATATAAGTATGAACCCTTTCCACTGACGACTTCAATAGGGAAACGTGCGTAAGTATTTGCGACAAACTGCTTATCTAATTCGATATTAGTCATTTTCGTTTCCTTTAACCATAGTTCCGGCACCCTCGTTGGTGAATAACTCCAATAAAATAGAGTGAGGAATTCTACCGTCCATAATAATAACGTTTTTTACACCATGAATGATAGCATCGATACAACACTTGATTTTCGGTATCATACCACCCGAAACTGTTCCATCATTAAGTAAATTTTTCGCTTCTTGTACGCTGATTGATGGAATAAGTGTCGTTGGGTCGTCTTTATCTTTAAGAAGCCCTGCAATATCCGTCATCAAAATAAGTCTTTTAGCACCAAGCGCCCCAGCAATACGAGCAGCCGCCGTATCGGCATTAACGTTATAAGCGTTACCTTTGTCATCACAGGCGATTGTTGAAACTACCGGAATATATCCTTTTTCAAGAAGGTCTATAACAGGTTCTATGTTTATTTTGGTAATGTCGCCAACGTATCCTAGTCTTTCGTCTTTGGCTTTTGCTTCAATAAGATGTCCGTCCATACCTGAAACACCCATTGCTTTTCCACCCTTGACTTGAATATGGTTAACCAAGGTTTTGTTGATTTTTCCTGCCAAAACCATTTGGACTATATCTACCGTTTCTTTATCGGTAACACGCAACCCGTCAACGAACTCTGTTTTTTTACCAAGCTTGTCCATCATATCACTAATTTCAGGACCACCACCGTGAACAAGAACGATTTTTACACCCGTCAACCATAAAAGAGCAATGTCTTGCATAACTTGTTCTTTTAACTCTTCGTTTATCATGGCGTTGCCACCATATTTAATAACAACCGTTTCACCATTATATCTTTTCATATACGGCAGTGCCTGAGTTAAGACTTCTGCGCGTTCTGCATTAGAAAATTTGTTAAACATATAATCTCCCGTTAAGCGTACTTTTATAAAATTAAATATTATTTTAGGTACGATAATCTCCATTAATTTTAACGTATTCGTAAGTTAAATCGCAACCCCAAGCCGTTGACGAAAACTCTCCGTCGTTAAGGTTAACGACTATCGTAATTTCTTTTTCCAATAAAATTTCTTTGGCTTTTTCTTCGGAAAAATCAACACCACTGCCGTTTTTGCACACGTCTATTATTCCTTTCGGTGAAGAAAACGCAACGTCTATTTTTTCAACGTCAACGTTTGCTCCGCTATAACCAATAGCACATAAAACGCGACCCCAGTTAGCGTCCGAACCAAACATTGCGGCTTTTGTTAAGCTAGAACATATGACGCTTTTTGCAACCGTTTTTGCAGTTTCTAAATCTTTTGCGCCACTAACTGAACATTCTAAAAGTTTTGTCGCGCCCTCACCATCGCCTGCAATCATCTTGCAAAGTGTTACGTTCACCGTATTTAACGCTTTCATAAATTCTGCAAATTCTGGGGATTGAGATTTTATTTCGTCGTTTTCCGCCATGCCGTTTGCAAGTACGACGACCATATCGTTAGTAGACGTATCACCGTCAACGCTTATCATATTAAAAGTATTAGCTATATCAGTTTTTAGCGCCTTTGCGAGCATTTGCGAGGAAATTTTGACGTCGGTTGTAATAAACACCAGCATCGTTGCCATGTTTGGATGAATCATACCGCTCCCCTTTGCAATACCACCAATTTTGCAAGTTTTTCCACCAATGCTAAACTCAACGGCAACTTCTTTACAAACAAGGTCGGTGGTCATAATAGCTTCGCTTGCCAAATGTCCACCATTATTAGAAAGACCGTTGCAAAGTTCACTCATTCCTTTTGCAATGGGTTCTACGTTTAATGGTTGACCAATAACGCCGGTTGATGCGACTACAACGTCGTCGGACTGTATATTTAACTCTTTTGCGACCAAATCGCTCATTTTTTCTGCTATTTCAACACCGTTAGCATTACAAGTATTTGCGTTACCACTGTTGCATATTATAGCTTGTGCAATTCCGTTTTCAACGTGTCGTTTGGTTACTGTTAAAGGAGCGCCTTTAACAAGGTTAGTCGTATAAACTGCCGCAACCGTTGCTGGAACCTGACTGTAAATTAACGCCAAGTCTCTTTTTTTACGATTGTGCCTAATGCCACAATGAATTCCGTTTGCTTCAAATCCTTTTGCAGCACACACACTGCCGTCTATTATTTTCATTTTTTCTCCTTTTTATAGAACGAGCCCCTCTGTTTCTTCTCTACCTAATACCACGTTCATGTTCTGTATCGCGGCACCACTTGCACCTTTTCCAAGGTTGTCAAAACTCGAGACTAACAATATCCATTCATCACTGCCTAGTACGGAAATTTCCATACTATCCTTGCCTGCTATTGAAGAAGCCGACATAAATCCGTTTTCGTCGGGTTTGTCGTTAAAATACACAACTTTTCCGTCGTAAGTGTTTTTATAAAGTTCTTTTAAATCTTTGATTGAACATTTCAAAACGTCCTTGTTTATCGGAACGGTTACCTGCATTCCACACGGGAAACTGCTAACTATCGGACAAAAACACGGGCGAGCAGAAAGATTACAAACTTTCATTATTTCGGGAACATGTTTATGCATTTGAGTTAATCCGTATTGTCGTGGTGCGATAAGTTTTTCGGCGTTTTCCGAATAATCTTTTATCATAGACTTTCCGCCACCCGTATAACCAGTTACTGAAAAACAAGTTAATGCCGTGTCGTTTGAAATTAAGCCGTTTTCCGTCAACGGATTAACGAGCGATATAAAACCACTTGCATGACAACCGGGATTAGCGATAAACCTTGAATTTTTAATTTTTTCCTTATGCCCTTTCAGTTCGGGAAAGCCGTACACCCAACCATCAGCCACTCTATGTGCCGTAGAGGTATCGATAATCGTGGTTTTATCGTTATCGAGCAGTTTTACAGCTTGTCTTGCGGCTTCGTCCGGAAGACACAGAAAGGTAACGTCCGAAGTGTTTATCGCTTTTTTTCTTGCGTCTTCGTCCTTTCTCAGCTCTTCTGAAAGAGTCAACAATTGGATATTTTTTAAATCCGACAATCTTTGATGTATACGAAGCCCCGTTGTTCCAGCGCTTCCGTCAATAAAAACCTTAATCACTTACTATCTTGCTCCTAACGTTTTCTATCTGTGATTTTACAGATTGATACGACGTACCACCAAGCGATATCCGCTTTTCTACGCAAGTTTTTAAATCTATTGCGTTGAATACGTCCTGTTGTATTAAATCACTGTAAGACTTGTATTCATCGAGAGTTAGTTGTTCTAGAATTTTATTATTTTTAATACAATCTTTAACAATACTGCCCGAAATTTTGTATGCGCTTCTAAACGGTAAGCCCTTACCCACTAAATAATCTGCTAAGTCAGTAGCGTTTATAAAACCTTTGCTTGCGGCGTTTTTCATATTTTCGGTATTTGCAGTCATCGTTTTAATCATTTTTTCAAAAATAGTTAAACAAGCAATAACCGTTTCAGAAGCATCGAAAGCGCACTCTTTATCTTCTTGCATATCTTTGTTGTACGCTAGCGGTAAACCTTTTAATACAGTCAAAATACTCATCAAATCGCCATACACTCTACCCGTTTTACCGCGAACCAGTTCAGCCATATCAGGGTTTTTCTTTTGTGGCATTATCGACGAACCCGTAGTATAATCGTCACTTAATTCTATAAACTTAAATTCCCAACTTGACCATAAAATGAGTTCTTCTGAAAATCTCGATAAATGCGTCATAATAAGAGCACAAGTCGATATAAATTCTACGCAAAAATCTCTGTCCGATACGCCATCCATACTGTTTAGACAAATTTCCTTAAAACCTAGCTTTTGCGCTTCGTAAATTCTGTCCGTATCAAAAGTCGTGCCAGCGAGAGCGCAACTGCCTATCGGACAAACGTCTGTTCTTTTATAACAATCGCTAAGCCTATCGATATCGCGCAAAAACATAAACGCGTACGCCATTAAATGATGACCGAAAGTTATAGGTTGCGCGCGTTGTAAATGAGTATAACCGGGCATGATTGCATAAGCGTATTGTTCGGCTTTTTCGCAAATAGCACTGTTTAAGGCTTTTAATAGACCTTTAATGGTAGTGATTTGGTCTTTTAGATACATTCTAAAATCTAACGCTACTTGGTCGTTACGACTTCTTGCCGTGTGAAGTTTTTTGCCTATTTCACCGCAACGGTCAGTTAAAATTTGCTCAACAAACATATGAATATCTTCGGCGTTTAAATCTATTTGCAGTTTACCCGACTCTAAATCAGTTAAAATACTTTGCAAACCGTCTATCAAAAGGTCTGCTTCTTTTTGAGATATAATATTTTTATAGCCGAGCATGGACGCGTGCGCCATACTACCCAAAATATCTTGACGATACATCTTACTGTCAAACGATATTGACGAATTGAAATCGTCTGCTATTTTATCGGTAAGACCACTAGTCCTACCTGCCCACATTTTTGCCATAACTTTCTCCAAAAATTCTAATCGTCTCGTGTAGCCCGAGACGATTTTAATGTTTTATTTATTCTTTCCGTCAAGTAATGCTTGTACTTTGATGGGAAGACCGTAAAGATTGATAAATCCTTCTGAATCTTTTTGGTTATAATCGCTTTCGCCAAACGTTGCAATTTCTTCGCTATAAAGTGAATAATCGCTCCATACACCAGCGTTAATCATATTACCTTTGTAAAGTTTTAATCTTACTTTACCAGTAACTTTTTCTTGGGTTTTGTCAAAGAAAGCGCTTAATGCTTCACGTAAAGGCGTAAACCATTGACCATTGTATACGAGCTCGCCAAAAGTAATAGCAAGTTTTTGTTTTTCGTGCATAGTCATTTTGTCTAGGCAAATAGATTCCAACACGCTGTGCGCTTTGTATAAGATTGCTCCACCGGGAGTTTCGTATACGCCACGACATTTCATACCAACCAATCTATTCTCTACGATATCAATGATACCAATACCGTTTTCACCACCAACTTTATTTAACCCTAAGATGATTTCTTTCGCACTCATCTTTTTACCGTTAAGAGTTACGGGAACACCCTTTTCAAATTCTATTTCTACGTAAGTGGGTTTGTCGGGAGCGTTAATCGGCGATACGCCCATTTCTAAGAAACCTTCTTTTTCATACTGAGGTTCGTTGCCAGTATCTTCTAAGTCTAAACCTTCGTGTGATAAATGCCATAAGTTTTTGTCTTTTGAATAGCTGGTTTCTCTGTTTATTTTTAGCGGAATGTTATGCGCTTCTGCATAATCGATTTCCTCATCACGAGATTTAATATCCCATTCTCTCCAAGGAGCGATGATTTTGATGTTCGGAGCAAAGTATTTGAACGCAAGTTCAAAACGCACTTGGTCGTTACCTTTACCCGTACAACCGTGAACAATGGCGTCAGCACCTTCTTTAATAGCGATTTCTGCCAGCGCTTTACCAATACAAGGACGAGCATGACTGGTACCTAAATAGTATTCTTCGTATAATGCGCCGGCTTTCATTGTAGGAATAATATAGTTGTCTACGTAATCGTCGGTTAAGTCTAAAACGTAAAGTTTAGACGCGCCGGTTTTTAACGCTTTTTCTTCTAAACCGTCTAATTCGTCGGCTTGACCAACGTTACCTGCAACAGCAACTACTTCGCAGTTGTTGTAATTTTCTTTAAGCCACGGAATAATAATAGACGTATCAAGACCGCCAGAATACGCCAAAACTACTTTTTTAATATCTTTCTTTTCCATAACACTCCTCCAAAAGTAACTTTCAATTTCTTATACATTATAGAACTATTAAACTTGCAAAGTCAATCAATTTTTAATAAATATTCAAAAATTTTTTCATATTTTTCGTTTTTATGAATAGTTTTATGAATATTTTTGCATTTTATTCAAAATTTTGCAAAAAAATAAGAATCCGACTGCATAATATACAGTCGGATTAAAATTTTTATTAAAATTTTTTGAGTTTTTTATGCTAGTCGGCGTAAACGTCGTGGCTTTCGTTGATTTCTTTTGCCGTGTATAAATTAAACTCTGCGTCAATATCGAAGCTGTCGACGTTATCGTATGCAACGAGTTTAGAAATAGAGACTTCGTACGCTGTCAAAATTTTTACGTCGTCTTCTGACAAACGTTTTTGATATTCTCTACTTTGAATACGCCCTGCGATTGCGATTTTTTCGCCAACTTCTAAGTTCTTAGCAAACCTAGCGTTTCTTCCCCACGCTATGCACGGAATATAATCGGACTTATTGTAAGAACGGTTTACCGCAATCAAAATATCGGCAATTTCGCGGTTAAAGGGCGTAGTTCTATATACGGGTGGTTTACAAATATAACCGCATAAAACTATGTTATTTGGGTTTCTCACGTATACGTCTGGTAAAATCTCTCTAACAAATACCGTAAGCATAAGTTTAGATTTTCCGTCAACTAGTTTATTATAACTTCTAAACTGCCCGACAGCATTTATCATAACACCTTTTTTAAGGTTTTCGTCTTGAATTAAACGCTCGGACACGGTAACGGGTAAAATGTCGCCTTGACCCGACAAGCGCTTAACTAAAACGTTCATTTCATAAAAGCCTTCTCCGTAAACTTCGTGCGAAAATTCAGCATCAGTCAAGATTTCTCCACTTATGAATACTCTGTTGTTGTTTTCCTGCAAATTGTTCATATATTAATTTCCTCCAAAGATTTTCCTATGAATTTTTATGTTGTCTGCCGTCAGCCGACATGTAATAATCGTCTTGGTATATGAGCTCGCCTATGGTCGTAAATTCGTAGCCTTTACCTTTAAGCGTTTTTATAATAGTCGGTAAAGCTTCGGCTGTATGTAACCCCTGATTATGAAACAATACGATAGAGCCACTTTTTACACGCGAAGTTACACGTTTGACAATTTCGTCAGCAGATAAATCTTTCCAGTCTAAACTGTCTACGTCCCATTGAATAGTGTAAAGCCCAAGTTCAGTTGCCGTTTCTATTAAATTGTCATCATAGTCACCATAAGGCGGACGGAATACCTTTACTTTTTTGCCTGTAACGTTTTCTATTGCTTTTACCGAAGTAGTTAGTTCTTTTGTTACCGTTTGTTTGTCGAGTTTACTCATATAAGGATGAGTTGCAGAGTGGGTGCCGATTTCGTGACCCGTTTCAGATATTTTGGTTAAATAATCGGGATGCTTTTTTGCCCAAAACTCTACGGTGAAAAAGGTACATTTAACGTCTTCTGATTGCATAATTTCAAGTAATTTATCGGTATAATCAGTACCCCACGCACAGTCGAAAGATATTGCAATTTTATTGTCAGTTCTCTCTACCGAATAAATTGGTAATTTTTTAACCGTATTACCGCCAAACACAACGTGAGCGCCTGTTACCGATAACGTAATCGCTGAAATAACCGCTAAAACACAAGCGATTATGGCAATATAAAATTTTTTGGTCAACTGAAAAGTGAAAATCATTATAATACACCGTTTTTACCGATTTATATCGACATTTGTTAGTTTTTCTCGAATATTATCGCTTTCATAATTGATTTTTTTCTAACGATAAATCTTATGCGGTTAAAAATAAAAAAAGACCGAAAACTTTCGGTCTTTTTACGTACAATTAATAGACTATTCTATTTTTTGAATTATTATCTTTTGTTTTTACAGCAGTGGTTTTAGATTTATAATATGTTTTTATAGCGAATTTTTGTTTTCGCATTTTATCATTCCCAAATTTTTTGGTTTTCGTGTCATTAAATTTTTTTAGACCGAACATTATACATCTTCCTCCTGAGTTTTCTGATACTCAGCATAATGTTCATAAACAAAATCACTGTCATCATCGCTAATGTCATATGCTACGTCGGTTAAAACAATACGCTTTACATTTGAAAGGGGTAAAACATAAGCCATTTCGCTTTCGGGATTGTAGCCAATAATCAAATTTTGTTCATCTATACGCGAAAGTTCTATTGAGATAGGAACAAACGTATCCTTTTCTTCTTTTGTATAAAAATGACAAATAATGCCTTGCAATATTGCTTCTTTTATTCTAGATATTTCCTTATAATAAAAGAAATATTCTCTTTGATTTAATCTCCTTGAAGCATATTCAACAAGCAAACTCCTAACAAAACCAGTAAAATCAATATTTAGATTATATAGCAAGTTGTCGACAACATCTAAAAAGTCTTGCATATGTTCCTTATTCACCCTAAAAGGAACAACCGCAACTCCGTCATCGCAGTAATCATATTTATTGAAATATATTTTAAAAATGTTTTCTTCTATTTTGTTAGTTAATATCTCATCACCATCATTTGCATTCAAAAATGAACCATGCAATTCTTTTCTGTGTTGGGTTAAATTTGGTATTAAATGATTTAGTAAACCACTTAAATTTGCTTGGTTATTTTTTACATAGCCAAAATAAAAAGCATCATCTACAAGAGTATTAAATATAGTTATGGGTAAGGTAAAATTAGTCGGCTCTAAAAATGTTAATCTGCTATTACTCATATTTTTATTATAC
>JAZRGZ010000074.1:0-13252 GCA_045644505.1 Christensenellaceae bacterium
ATAGATAATACCACTTCTATCGCACATTACAACGTCTTTTGCGCCCATACTCATCATAAGCTTTGCAATTGCTACGCCTGCTGCGCCCGCGCCGTTGAATACTATTCTAAGGTCTTCCCATTTCTTATTAACGATTTTTAATGCGTTGATAACTGCTGCAACTGATACGATAGCAGTACCGTGTTGGTCGACGTGGAAAATCGGAATATCTACTTCGGGGTCTTCTTTTAATCTCTTTTCAATTTCAAAACATCTAGGAGCAGAGATATCTTCTAAGTTAACGCCACCGAAACTACCTGCTAAAAGTTTAACGGTATTTACGATATCGTCAACGCTTTTACTTCTAACACATAGCGGAATAGCGTCTACACCACCAAAAGTATTGAATAATACGCATTTACCTTCCATAACGGGCATACCGGCTTCGGGGCCGATATCACCAAGACCTAAAACGGCAGTACCGTCAGTTATAACTGCAACGGTATTTCCTCTTGCGGTAAGCTCAAATGACTTGTTGTAATCCTTATTAATTTCGATACAAGGTTGAGCAACACCGGGGGTGTAAGCTAGCGATAAGTCTTCCTTGTTGGCAACGGGTATTTTAGAAACTACCTTAATTTTGCCTTTCCATTCGCCGTGTAAACGTAACGATTCTTTTGCATAATCCATAGTGAATTCCTCCTAATTTATGTTAAATGTTTTTTCTTAATTAATCGCTTTGTAAATGGTTTTTATACAGTTCTCATAATCTGTATTTGCAACGCCAATAATAATATTTAACTCGCTTGAACCTTGGTCAATCATTCTGATGTTTATTCCTGCATCGGCAAGAGAATTAAACAATTTTGCTGCTGTACCTAGACGCCTTGTCATACCGTGTCCCACAGTTGCTATAAGCGAGATATTCTCGATAACGTGAACGTTATCGGGACTTACCGTATCTCTGATTTCGCTTACTATATCGGTTAAAACGTCTTCTTTTAATTGTCCTGATTCTATAACGACCGACAAAGTATCAATACCAGACGGCAAGTGTTCTACACAAAGACCGTAATGTTCTACGATAGAAAGTACGCGCCTAATGAAACCAACTTCGGCGTTCATCATAGACTTTTCTATAAACAATACCGTAAAATCTTTTTTGCCCGCTATACCAGTGATTATACAACCCTCTTTTAATTGATGCTGTTCGTTAGGCACGATAAACGTACCGGGATGGTCAGGATTAAAAGTGTTTTTAATATTAATTTTAATTTTGCCTTTCATAACGGGGAAAATTGCTTCTGGGTGCAATACTTCCGCGCCCATATACGAAAGTTCTCTAAGCTCTTTATATGTAATTTCTTCGATAGTTTTTGCGTCAGGAACAATTCTGGGGTCACACACTAAAAACCCGTCAACATCCGTCCAGTTTTCGTATAAATCCGCGTTTACTCCACGAGCAATTATAGAACCCGAAATATCACTACCGCCACGGCTGAAAGTTTTAATTTTACCGTCAAAACCTTTTCCGTAAAATCCCGGTATTACTGCCCTATCTACACGGGAAAGTCTGTTTTTTACTTTATCGTTTGTGTATTCTTCATTAAGTCTTGCTTGACTATCAAATCTTATTAAATCTACCGCATCGATAAACTCGTAACCTAAAAAGTCTGCCATAACGATAGCGCTTAAATATTCTCCTCGCGATGCCGTAAAGTCTTTGCTTTTATTTTGAATAATTTCCTGTTCAGTGTTATCTAAAACAGCATTGATATCCAACGAAAGCCCGAGTTCTTTTACTATTTCACTAAATCTGTCTCTTATAAGAGAAAAATGTTTTTTACAAGAACCCGTTTCTATAAGTTCGTTATAACACGCAAATAAAGTATCGGTAATTTTTATATCGTCTTTATTTCTTTTACCCGGTGCCGATACTACTATATAACGGCGGTCAGGGTCGCTTAACACTACCTTCTTTGCCTGTCTTAAAGCGTTAGCGTCTGCCATAGACGTTCCGCCGAATTTACATACTTTTATCATTTACTATCTTCCTTCCTTCAAGGTAATACCTCTTTTCTATGCCTTCACCCATTGAAAAAGTCTTTTTGGGAAAAGCGCCGTTACTACTAACGTATTTAAAAAGGTCTTTTTTGTCTAATTTTTCAAATAAAATTCCCACCGAATTTTCATTTTCGTCTACTAACTTCTTGATATTTTCGTCTCCGTGAACGTAGTCTACCACACCGCCGTTTTCGGCAATATAGTTTTTAATATACTCATCTATAACTTTTATGCCTTGCGGAAGCGTGTTAGTACCGTTTATATAAGTTTCCTTACCGTCATACACGCACATTCGACCGCCGTCAGTGTTTTTTAAGCCGTCCAAAAACTTTGCTCTATCGATTTTAGTAACGTATCTATGAATTGCTTCAAAATAGATGCCTTCGTCGTAAACGTTTACAAACTCACAAAGCGCAAACCTTGCGGGGTGTGTTAAGCGTTCTTTTTCGCTTAAAGTCGTTTTAATATTGTTCCAATGCGTTTTTGCAGTTGCAAGTGAATGATTGCCGTCGCCTACTGCAAAAGCAAACTTATCGTCAAAACAGTATTTTTTAATAAGCCTGTCTTTATTTAACAATTGCGAAAAAGCATCTAAAACTTTTTGGTAATCTGCCACAAAATACCCTTCGATATGACCGCCGTCCATATTGAGTTCAAAGTCGTAAACTTTTTCTAAACTGGCACGGTCTTCGTAAAGTTTTTCTGTAATCTCACGGTTTTCATCGTCAAAAAGTATCATTATATGAGGAAATTCTACCTGTGCGTTCTTTCTGATTTTAAGTCTTGGAGGTATACGCTCTTCAATAGTCCCCTCGGTAGAACGAACAAGCGCTGAACTTTTTTGCGAAAATTGGTATTCTTCTAAATCTACCGTTCCCACAAGTCCTATTCTTCTTTTGACGTACGGAGTACTTCTTACAGTTAAAATAAAACCTTTGTCAAGTGACTTAAAAACTCCGTTATTCAAATAATTACTGATATTTTGGTTGATTTTTTCTATTCTTTTATCAAGCTGGTCTTCTAGATAAATCTCAGGCAACGTTAAATCTAGGGTTGTAGGTTTACCGTCAACTTGCTCTCGAAGTTTATTCCAGTATTCAGGCTCACTGGTAAACTGGTCGCAGGCAATTGTCGCCCACGAGCACATATCACCCGTTACGGGGAGTAATATATTTGTCGCGTTAATTGCGGTTTTTATCATAAGCAATAATAATTTACAAGTTAATAATTACAACAGTTAAAACTGCTAAGAACAACGCAACAGCAATTAAACCTACGTGTTTCCAAAAGCCTTTACCTTTTTTTTCAGAGTTATCCACGCTTGCAGAAGTAGTGTTGATATTTTTGTTTTCAAAATCCATAATTATCTCCTTCCGCTTTCTAAACCTTGCCAGTAATAATCGTTAAGCGTCTTTTTAAGCATAGCCGTATCAGCGTATCTAGTAATCTTACCGCCTTTCGCAATAGAAATAATACCCGTTTCTTCGGAAACTATAAAGGATATTACGTCGATAGTTTCGGTAACTCCTATACCCGCGCGGTGTCTTGTTCCTAAACCTTTTGGTATGTTGTCAAGGTTTTGCGAGAGGGGAAGAAAACATCCTGCCGCCACTATTTTTGTGTCGTTTATAATCATTGCGCCGTCGTGAAGCGGGGTTTTAGGAAAGAACACGCTTTCTATAAGTTCGCTTGAAATATCGCTTTCAAGTCTTACACCGCTATCTATTATTTGCGACGGAATATTTCCCGTAGACAGAATTATAATCGCGCCGACGTCGTTTTTGGACATATTCTGTAATGCCTTTATAATTTCAGCTATACACTGTTGTACTTTTTCTTGGTCTAATGAACTTCTTTCACCGTGATGACTATCGCCACCCATACTTGTTTTAGCCCAAATAATACGCTTTATTTCCACCGAATAAAGTATAAAGGTAAGAAACAAAAAAACTGCGGGAATAAGCAAGAATATAGAGTTTGCCATAGTACTTACGAGCGAGATAATTACCGCCGACATAATCATAACGGCAACGAATAGTATAGCAAAAGCGCCAGATTTATTGTTTACCAAAAATCTAAGCAAATAATAGTACATTAGCGTAAACACTACGATACTTACTATTAAGCCGAGCATCATTTCGGGGCTTGCAACAAATTTAGCCCATAACGCTGATACTTTTTCTACTAAATTCATATTTTTCTCCTATTCGGTCATTATCTTAAAGACCGTAAGCCACATTTCGTCGTCGCTAGACGATAAACCGCTTTTTATGCGGTAATCTGCATCGACAAGCCTATCTACTGCATTTTTGAGAGCTTTTTTCTTAAAAAACCCTGCTTGTGTTCTCATTTTGCGAACTGCAAAATCTTTTACACCCAGTTCTTTGCTAAGTTCTATGTCGGATAAATCGCTAATCGCGACAAACAAAAGTCGTCTAAAATAATTATAAACCGAAGTAAGAATTTTCTGAGAAGGCTCTCCCTTACCCAACATCTCGGTTATTACAGACAATGCCTTATCAAAATTTTTACGACCCACGTAATCGGTCATCTCGTAGATTTTATATTCAACGTCACGGTTTACCATTTCGGTAACGTCGCTGACGGTTATCTCGCCCTTGTCAAGCGCAAATGCACAAAGCTTTTTCGTTTCATTTTGAACGCGCATCATATCTTGTTGACAATACTCGCCAATAAGTTTTGCACTCTCTAAATCTATTGTAATTCCCGAACTTGCACACTCTGCTTTAACCCATCTGGCTATAAGTGAAAGGTCAACTTTACCACAATCAACGACTAAAACGCTTTGGTATCTTTTGAATAATTCACACGACCTTGTATTTGCGATGATAAACATCATGTCGGAAGTCGGTGTTTCCAAAAATTGTTTTAATAAATTTTCGTCTTCTTTTTTTGGATATAACTCTCTTACTACCGTAAATCTTTTTTCAGCCATGAACGGATACGCCGTCAGTGAATCGGTAATAGAAGAAATTGGAGCATCCGCGCCGTTGAATTCTGCAAGGTTAAGAGAAGGCTCGGTTAAAAACTTGTCTTTAAGTAAAGAAATTCCCCTTTCAGAGAAAAAAACGTCCTCACCCTCAAACAAGTAGACGGAATATATTTCACCGTTTTCTAAACGGCTTTTAAAGTCTGTATATTTCACACCTATCTCTCCGCGTATATTTTAGCACCTTTTTTTGTTTTTTGCAACATTACGATAACTCTTTTTATTAATATTATAAATAATATTTAATATTACCGCGGGTTTCAGCGTTTACGTACTCTCTATTATACGAGTAACAAACTGTTTTGTCAGAGGCATATAAGCCGTCCAAATTTTCAACGTAATTAGTTAAAACCATTAAACTAAAAGCTAAGTTTAACCCGTGATAGTTAGCATTTTTATCCTCAAATTCTGAAAACACACCCACATTTTTATCGTTAACGGTAAAATTAATACATTTGCCGTCAAGGTTTGAACTAAACTCAAAACCGTTTTCTTTAATAGTTGCGTTGTCTTTATAGTTGTTTAAGGCAACTTTTGGATAGGAAGAATTTATTATGCTTTCAAAGTCTAAATTTTCCTCTCCAAAATAATATAGCGAATTACTTCTGCAAGCAATCAATAATCTGACTATTACCTGGGAGAAATCGTTTATCTCTAACTGGTCAGTAACAATGATAGTGTTGACGTTGGCTATTTCGCCCGAATTTAATATCCTGTTCAGTCTTGACGTGCTGAAATCTTGCGTGACTTTGCTTACTATTAAAACTCCGTCAATACCGTTTGCAACTAAGGTAAAACAGAAACTTTCAGAACCTGAAATATACACCCTTTCCCCGTCTTTTGTTAGGCTTTTAGCGGTTACGCCGACTACACAAGTTAAGCCTAATATCACGCATAAAAGTGTACAGGTCAGTTTTTTGAAATTAAAAAACCCACACGAAACAAGCATAAAAAGATAATAGCTAACGGCAAAAATTCCCAACGTAAAACCACCGACAAGAAAAAATTCCTTATCAAAAAATCGTATCAAAACGGTTAAAATTTTAATTGCTAAATCGGGTAAGAATAAGGTAATTTTCGGTATAGAAAACAAAGCGCCAACGACTAAAAGAATAAGCAACCCGACGAATAGTACGCCAACCACTGGAATAAACAAAAGATTTACGATAATAGATATAGACGAAAACTTATTAAAAGCGTATAAAAGTATTGGAATACCCGAAAGTTGCGCTGACAATACAGTAGCAAGTGAACTTGCAAGCTTTTTCGGTAAAAATTTAAGTAATCTGGTCATAGCAGGGGTAAATAACAAAATACCAGTTACAACAACAAACGATAATTGAAATCCTACGCAAAAAAGTTGTACGGACGAAGAAATAAGTATAATAAACCCTGCTAAGCTTACCGAAGTCAGTCCGTCGTATTTGTGACCGGTAACGTTGGTTAATAGCATTACCGTACACATAATACACGCTCTAATCGAAGATGCTGAAAACCCACAAACACCCGAATAGAAAAAAAGCACCAAAGAAAATATAAACGTTTTTAAATAACCGTTTATTTTAATTTTACTAAATAATAGACCTAGTGCCGTTGCCAAGAATCCTATATGTAAACCACTAACGGCAAATATGTGTGCTACACCCGTATTTCTAAACGTTGTAATCACTTCATCGTCAATGGTTTCCGAACCGCCTGTAAGTAATGCGTACGCTATGGGAAAGGAACTCTCGCTCATACCCGACTTTAATGTGTTTTTTATAAATATATTTACTTTTTGGAATACGTTCGGGCTACTTTCAATGACGGTTACGTCGGTATCGTATACAAATGCTGAATATTTAATTCCGTCGACTATGTCGTTAGCCATAAACCGCCCGTCGTAAATAATTTCCTTATCTTCTAGGCGCGCGGTAAAGTTTATTCTGTCGCCAAGTTGATATTCGGTTTCTCCGTAAACTCTTAACTCTATACCGTAATCCAACCTACCTATACCCTTAACTGCTACGTTATTTAAGTCTAACTTTTGTCCGTTTATAATATTTTCAGTATACTTTACCGTTGCAGTTACGTTTTGAGTTTTATAGCCTAACCCCGCCTTGTCAAAATTGTTCACATTAACGTCAAAAAGTAAAGCACCAACAGTGAAACAAACGGTAAAAATAATAGAAAATACCGCTCTAATTTTAAGTTTTGTTTTAGTAATATTTAGTGTTAAATATAATACAATAGACACAAAAAAACACACGGCGAAGAAAACTGCGTAAAAAGACTTTTCAATCAGAATAAAATAACTGACGAAAATCCCCAAAATAAGCGATACGCATATAAACGTTACAAACCTAAAATTTATAAAGGTTTTATTAGCGTTTTCTTCATTAGTAAACATAGAAAAATCATACCATAAAATGTCAAAAAAATCAACTTTTAATATTATTTACTGAATTTGTTTGCAAAACTAAAATTTATGTGCTACAATACAAAGGAAATGACAGATGGCCTCATGGTCAAGCGGTTAAGACGCAGCCCTCTCAAGGCTGAATCACGAGTTCGATTCTCGTTGGGGCTACCATTAAAAAAAGACAGTTTTTGCTGTCTTTTTTTAATGCGAGTCTCGCGAAATCTCTCGTCGTTCGTCCGCCTTATGACGGGCAATCTTGACGGACGTAGGACATCGTAGCGTTAGCGTAGATGCTTCTCGTTGGGGGTTTGATTACAGAAAAAAAACGGTAGAAATTTTCTACCGTTTTTGTTGTTAGATTTAATTATTTATTTAATGCTTCTTGGATAGCAACAGCGCATGCAACGGTCATACCAACCATGGGGTTGTTACCAGCACCTATAAGACCCATCATTTCTACGTGAGCGGGAACCGAAGAACTACCTGCAAACTGAGCGTCAGAGTGCATACGACCCATAGTGTCAGTCATACCGTAAGAAGCGGGACCTGCTGCCATGTTGTCGGGGTGAAGCGTTCTGCCCGTACCACCACCCGATGCTACTGAGAAGTAGCCTTTGCCGTTTTCTACGCACCATTTTTTGTAGGTACCTGCAACGGGGTGTTGGAATCTCGTGGGGTTAGTAGAGTTACCGGTAATAGAAACACCTACGTTTTCGAGTTTCATAATTGCAACGCCTTCGGGAACGTTATCAGCGCCATAGCACTTAACGTTAGCTCTTGCACCCTTAGAATAAGGAACTTCTTTGATAACCTTAACTTCTTCGGTATAGGGGTCAAATTCAGTTTCTACGTAAGTAAAACCGTTTATTCTAGAAATAATAAACGCTGCATCCTTACCTAAACCGTTTAAGATAACTCTTAAAGGTTTAACTCTTACTTTATTAGCGTTTAATGCGATTTTAATAGCGCCCTCAGCAGCTGCGAAAGATTCGTGACCTGCAAGGAAAGCAAAACATTCAGTTTCTTCCGATAAAAGCATTTTGCCTAAGTTACCGTGACCTAAACCTACTTTTCTGTTTTCAGCAACAGAGCCGGGAATACAGAAAGATTGTAAACCGATACCGATGTTAGCGGCAGCGGTAGCAGCAGTTTTATCACCGGTTTTTAAAGCCGATTTAATTGCGATAGCAGAACCTACAACGTAAGCCCATTTAGCGTTTTCAAAGCAGATAGGTTGAGTTTCTTGGGTAATAGTGTAGGGGTCAATACCTACTTTGTCGCAAATTTCTTTACATTCGTCAATAGACGAAATGCCGTATTCTTTTAACGTAGCTAAAATTTTAGCCTCACGTCTTTCATAACCTTCAAAATGTGCCATGATATTTTCCCTCCTTATTCCTTACGTGGGTCGATGTATTTAACAGCGCCGTCTTCGGGTTTGAAACGTCCGTAAGTACCTTTGGACTTTTCGTACGCTTCGTTGGGTTCCATACCTTTCTTGATAAAATCGGTCATCTTGCCAAGTGAAACGAATTCATATCCGATAACTTGATCGTCTTCATCAAGAGCCATTTTGGTACAATAACCTTCGGTCATTTCAAGATATCTAACGCCCTTTGCTTTGGTACCGTACATAGTACCTACCATTGAACGAGCGCCTTTACCTAAGTCTTCCATACCTGCGCCGATAACAAGACCGCCCTCCGAGAAAGCCGATTGTGAACGGCCGTATACGATTTGTAAGAATAATTCACGCATAGCGGTGTTAATCGCGTCGCAAACAAGGTCGGTGTTTAACGCTTCTAAAAGTGTTTTGCCGGGAAGAATTTCAGCAGCCATAGCAGCTGAGTGAGTCATACCAGAACAACCGATAGTTTCAACCAGTGCTTCTTCGATGATACCGTCTTTAACGTTTAACGAAAGCTTGCAAGCGCCTTGTTGGGGTGCGCACCAGCCTACACCGTGAGTGTATGCCGAAATGTCTTTAATTTCCTTTGCTTGTACCCATTTGCCTTCTTCGGGAATAGGTGCAGGACCGTGTTTGGGGCCCTTTGCAACGCAAATCATTTCTTCTACTTCTTTAGAATACTGCATTTACTTATGCCTCCACAAAATATTTTTGTTTTCAATTTTACAAAATTATACCACAAAACGCTGACTTTTGACAAACGTTTTATTATACATATTAAATTTTATTTAACATCTATAAAATAAAAATAGCAGATTTCGTGTCTACCGTTTTTCCAACGTGCGTTTATAGTAAAATAAATATTGTTGAAAATATCCTGCATTTTCTCCGAATTCTCGAACGAAATATTCAGCCATTTTTTTTCTTGAAGTTAACTCCCCTTTAAAGTCTTCACGGTAGATTTTTTCTATCCAAGTATCGACTGGGAAACTGTCTGTCTTTCTAAACCCGAAAAAGGTTACACAATCTGCGACTTTTGGACCTATTCCACGAATGCAAAGCATCTTTTCTTTTATTTGTTTTGTGGTTAATCTTTTAAGCATCGACAAGTCGGGGTTGACGGTTAAAAAATCTAATAAATTAATCAAATAATCTGCTCTATACCCTAGACCTAGACTTTTGTAAAATTCGACGGTTTTAGTTTTTAGTGATTGCACACTAGGAAAAGAGTAATAGGTTTCGCCGTTAAACTGTTTTTGCTCGCCTAGGTTAGAACACAGTTTTTCTATAATAGATTTAATTCTAGGAATATTATTATTTTGGGATATTAGAAAAGACAAAGTCGTTTCAAAAGGGTCTTGATTAAGTATCCTGATACCTTTACCAAGTTCAGCTGACGTTTTTAATATATCAAAACCAAAATTTAATGCCGAATTGTAAATTTTACTGTAATCTGTGTTTAAATCAAAGTAGTTATAAAAATAGTCGTAGTCACAGTCGTTACACTCAATTACTGTGCTATCGTCTAAATTATAACAATAGGCGCATTTATCCAGCGAATAAACTTTATAGCCTAAACCGAATTCAGAAAATCTAAACGTTTGACCACATTGTAGGGTATCTGAAACGTTAAAATATTCGTTTGAAGTGATAATCTTTTTCATAAAACAAAACGGGCTGATTACTCAGCCCGCCCTTAAAAACTTATTTTGCGTAAACGCTAACCTTTTTGTCGCGTCTTCCCATTCTTTCAAACTTAACAACGCCGTCGATTAAAGCGTATAAGGTATCGTCAGAACCGATGCCTACGTTGTTACCGGGATGAATTTTCGTACCGCGTTGACGAACGATAATTCCGCCTGCTAAAATTTCTTGACCGTCGTTCTTTTTGATACCAAGTCTTTTAGCGTTACTGTCTCTTCCGTTTTTGGTGCTACCGCCACCTTTGTGGTGCGCAAATAACTTAATAAATAACATTTTCTACACCCTCCTTTCTTACTTCGCAACGATTTCTAAAATCTTTACTGCGGTGAAAGGTTGTCTGTGACCTTGTTTTTTCCTTTCATTCTTTTTGGGTTTATACTTGAAAACTACGATTTTCTTGTCTTTACCCTGTTCTACTACTTCTGCTACTACTTTGTAAGCTTTTGCTTCTTCTGCAACTTTGATACCATTTTCATCTGATACCATAAGTACGGCAAATTCAACTTTTTCGCCTACCTCAGCTGAAAGTTTTTCCATTCTTAAAACAGAACCAACTTCCGCTTTGTACTGCTTTGAACCGTTTTCTACGATTGCGTACATTGTTTTTACCTCCATCTACCAGTCTCGCCGAATTTAATTTTGGGGCGGTTTTGACACTCTTAAAAAACCCCTTTCGAGCGGCTTCTTGTGTATTTTATACTAAAAACGCTTAAAAGTCAAACGATTTTAGGTAGTTTTTGCATAAAAAATCTACAATTATTCAAACTAATTTTAACATTATAATTAAAAGGAGAATTTAAAATGCTAGCAGAAAATATTAACCATAAAGCGCTTAACGACACTTATAAAAACGCGCATATTGCCCTACAAAGTATTTCGGATATTTTACCCGACGTTAACGACGAGGGGTTAAAAGAAGAACTTAAAACCGAATATGAAGGCTATGAAAACTTTATGAGCGAACTGAACGCTTATATGGAAGAAAACGATATCACTCGAAAAGATATTAACTTTTTCAAAAAGGCAATGCTATGGAGTAGTATTAAAATGAAAACTCTAATCGACGACAGTCGTAATCAAATTGCCGATATGATGCTAAACGGTACTGTAATGGGCATTAACGAGTTAACGGCTATGAAAAACGAAGGCAAAAACTTCGACCCTAAGGTTACTGAGTTTATACAAAAGTTGTTAAGTTTAGAAGAAGATTACGAAAAACGTTTAAGAAAGTTTTTATAATAAAAAAGGAAGAAACGCAAAGTTTCTTCCTTTTTATCTTTACTTATAAAATTATTTTATTGCGGTTTTTAAGTACTCTAACGATTGTCTTACCATTTCGTCGCCGATTTCAACGCTTGCTTCCCTAGCAGATTCGGTAAACCAATGTTTAATGTCGTCTATTCTAGATAGGTCTACTGAATCGGGATATAAAGACATTAAAATAGAGCTTTCGTACTTACCTGCATGGTCGTACCCGGTTGCGTTTTGTACTTCGGTACTCATAGTAGGTATAACTTTTATCCACTCAAACGGGTTAGACGAACCTTCTAATTCTTCGTAGTAGTTAGCGTAATTTTCGCTACCCCACCAGCCTTCGCCTTTGGTTTCTTGTAAGTATTCCATAATAGCACGTTGAGATGCTAGCTTGTAGCAAAGCGTCATGGGTTTGTTGCATTCTTGTTCGAATTGGTGGTGAATTACTACGTAAATATTTCTAAAACCCGAATACAACATACTCTTAAACACGTAATAAACGTATTCTTCAAAAGCCTTTTCGGGAATGTGAACAGTACCCGTTTCCCTACCACCTACTGCGTAACTTGCAGGGCTGTAATTGATTGTGGGTGCTATCATAATTTCTTTAATTTCAGCAAGCTTGTTGATTAAGCCTTCGGCAACCAACGTATCGCAACCGTAAGAACAGTGTGCGCCGTGGTATTCTACCGTTCCACCTACCATAACCAAAGGTAGGTTCTTGTCTTGAACGTGTTTAACTTCTCTCGGAAAACAATGGTCTAATAACATACCTACTCCTTAAAACGCCATAGTGGTGTAGTAAGCAAGGTTTACTTGACGGTTATCAAGTCTACCGTACTGAACTACGATTTTTTGGCTACTAGAAAGTTTCATAGCGTATTGAGTTTCTAACGGAACTACGTAACCACACATATGTTCTACGTTGTTCATCCTAAAACATTTAACCGTTTGAGGTTCTACTTCCCATTTGATGCCTTCTAGGGGTTTACCTTCTACGAAGAAAACCTTAACGTCGATAACGGCTTTTTTGTTAGAGTCGTTAACGATTACTACACTTTCGTGTCCTTTTAATTCGCCTTCACCTTCGGGGGGAAGCTCACAATCGGGAATTATCCAATATTTTTTTCCTACTACTTTCATCTTAGAACCCCAATTCGATTAAGCCGTGTTTTTCAAGATAATCGGTGTAAGATTCTACGCCGTTTTCTTTAATAGCAATACCCTTTTCCCAACGGCAACCAAAGGTTGAACCTGAAATAAAGGTGTCTACCTGGAAAGTCATGTTTTTCTTTAAGTCGTAGTTAGAAGAAGTTTCCATCCAAGGAGCTTCAACTTCTATCATACCGGTACCGTGGCAAGGTCCGTAAACGTAGTTCTTTTCGTAACCAGCGTCCTTAAACATTTGTAAGAACTTTTTGGGAACAACGTC
>JAZRGZ010000075.1:0-5353 GCA_045644505.1 Christensenellaceae bacterium
TTTATATTAAAGACCAAAACCAAACGGGAATAAAAAAAGTAAAACTAATATCGCCCTTTAAGGACGGCGTGTTATGTGAAATAATATAAAAAGGAGAATATTATGAACGATTGCTTGTTTTGTAAAATTATAGCAGGCGAGATTCCTGCAATAAAAGTGTACGAAGATAACGATATGCTTATCTTTAAAGACATTGACCCAAAGGCAAAAAATCACCATTTATGCGTGCCTAAATCTCATTTCAAACTTTTATCTGAAATGACCGAAGAACAAAGTGAGATGCTTAAAAAATGTTTACAAAAAATACCTACCTTAGTTAAAGAGTTAGGTTTAGAGAACGGTTACCGTTTGGTGATTAATCAAGGCGACGACGCAGGTCAAACGGTGTTCCATTTACATATTCATATTTTGTCTGGACAAAAAATGGGTTGGACACCTGCATAAAAACTAAAAATTCTGACATTTTATAAAAATTATTTAAAAGGCTCTTTTTTGGTTGACAAATAAGGGCGTTTTTAATATACTGTTAGTACTGTTTCAGGAAATTTATGCCAAAGGGCAAAGGAAGGTGAAAAAAGATGAGCATAGTTAGAGTTGGTGAAAACGAAAACATTGACAGCGCTTTAAGACGTTTTAAGAGAAAATGTTCTCGTGACGGCATCATCGGTGACCTTCGCAAAAAGGAGTTCTACGAAAGTCCTTCTATTAAGAGAAAGAAAAAAGCCGAAGCAGCTAGAAAAAGAAGTATTAAAGGATAAAGATTTACCTACCAAAGATTTCTTTGGTAGGTTTTCTTTTTTATATCGCAAAATCTGTCGAAAATAGCAAAACGAATAAACGGAGACAAATATGGTAGAAACACAAAAAACACTAAAACAATATGCAAAAGAGGCAAAACTTCGCTTAAAAAGTGGGTTTTGGCAAGATTACAAAAGTAATTTAGATAAACAAGTTGAAATCGCTGAAACCACAGGTGTTTCACCAAGTAAGGTAAGAGAATATTATTCACAACGCGTGTACGAAAATATTAAAAAACCAGACGACGATGACGAAACTTTTTATCTAAAAGTCAAGAAAATATTAGATGAAGAAGGCGAGGTGTCTAACGCTATCGGACGACTTACTGACAAAACTCTTTACGAAAAGTTGTCGTACGAAGAAAAACAAAGATATTCACTTAAAATTTCCGAAAGATATCTAAAAGCGGTTGAAAGATATAGAAAAGAAAACCTTATAGGCATAGGTCAGTAAAATTTTCTCTTGACAACAACAAAAAAAGCTATTAAAATATTTGTAGGTGATATTATGGATTATAAAGATTTTTTAGAACTTGTAACCAATAGGCAATCAACTCGTGGTTTTTCTGACAAAAAGGTAGAAAAAGAAAAATTAGAAAAAATTGCGGAAATTGCTAGACTTACTCCGTCGGCATGCAATTCTCAACCTTGGAAAATGTATTTTATCTCAGAGCCTGATATGGTGGGGAAGGTTACGAAATGTTTCCAAAGCGGAGTCCGTAACGGGTTTACGTCAACTGCAACCGCAGTTGTAGTAATCTCGGAAATTATGCCCGAAAAACTTAAACCCGACGTGGTGGCTAAATACGGTTTAGACCATTTTATAAAATACGACGTAGGCGAATTATTAGCATATATAACTTTGTCGGCAAAAACTCTTGGTGTCGATAGTTGTATTATCGGTTGGATGAACGCCGAAGAAGTAAAGAAAACGCTTAACGCTAACGATAACGAACAGTTTGGCGTAGCAATAGTTTTAGGGTACTCAGACACACCGTTACGCGAAAAATCTAGAAAGCCTTTAACTGATATAACTGAATTTATTTAAAAAAGAAACCACACTAAATTTATAGAAAAAGCACAATGCATTTCGGGTTACACGAAATACATTGTGCTATGTTTTTGTTTAAAGGTAAAGTTTATGTCACTCGTTTAAACTGATGGAGTCTTTGGGTTTTTATTTTAAGCCTAATATATCATCTGCTGAAACGTCTAAAATTTCACAAATGTTAGCGAACGTATCGAGCGAAGGGTATTTGTTAAGACGCATATACTTGCTTACCGTTGACGGATTAATTTTTAGTTTTTCAGCAAGTTCCTTTTGTGTAACGTTACTGTATTCTATCGCTTCCCGAAGCCTTTTTTGTATATCTTCAATCCTTATCATATCAAAATAATAGCACAATGTGCAAATTATTCTTGAAAAAAGGCACAATGTGCCTTTATAATATTATCAATAAAAATATTTTTATACAGGAGAAAAGTTATGTATTGTACAAATTGTGGAAGCGAGATTAATGAACAAGCGGTTATATGTCCAAACTGTGGTGTTTTAACAAGCAATTACAAAACGCTATCTAAAAAAGTTGATAAAGAGGGAATTCATACCATAATTAAAGTTTTTTTGATTATATCATGCGTATGTAGTATTTTTTCTTTTTTAATTCCACTTGCTTGGTGTTTGCCTATGACTATTAGTTATTGCAAAAAAATTGAAAAAGGAGAAAGGGTTGGCATCGGTTTTAAGGTTTGCACCTTAATATTTGTTAGTCTTATATCTGGTATTTTAATGCTTTGCGATGAATAGAGGAGGAGAATTATGTTTTGTAAAATTTGTGGAAACGAAATAAATGAACAGGCGGTTATATGTCCAAAATGTGGGTGTGCCGTAGTTGAAAAAAAGAATCTAAAAACAAAAAATAAAAATGTTACGGCAATTAGGGCAAAATTATTTGCTATTTTTAAATACGTTTCAATAGCGTTAATTTGTTTGTCGATAATGTTTATGTTTTTTGCTATTTTTTCTTCTTATGTAGACGTTGACCATTATTTGAGCCTTGATTATAACAAATACTCGGGCTACAAACTGCAAGGCTCAATTTATGCTTCTTGGTGGACTGATTTTGATTTGTCTTTAACCTGTATTATATTTGCTGTCTTAGGAGTTCTGACGGCGCTTTTCAATTTTATACTAAGTTTTATAGGAGAAAATAAAGAAAAAAGATTTTCGTCAGACGTTATTTTCATCATATCGATATTAACTATGATTTTGTCAACTACTTGTATTGCGTTCTCATGGTAAAATATTTCCAATGGAAAAGAAAGTATTTTATAGCAATATTATTCACAAGTAAAGGTGTGAAAAATATTTTTTTATATTAAGTACTGTTTTTTAAGGGAAAAGGCAACGAATATTTTCGTTGCCTTTTGGTTTTAAGTCGGTGCTATACGCTTTCAACGTGTTCTCCGTCGTTAAAGCCGAGGCTTATAAGTAGGGCGGTATTGACGCGTTTCATCATAGGTAGTGGGAGTTCGCCAATTCGTTCTTTTAGACGACGTTTGTCAAGCGTCCGGATTTGTCGTAATAGTATTACCGAATCTTTAACTAAACCAAACTCGTTAGCGTTTAGTTCTATATGGGTAGGTAATTTTGCCTTGTTTAGTTTGCTTGTAACGGCGGCAGCAATAATTGTCGGGCTGTATTTGTTGCCAGTGTCGTTTTGGACTATTAAAATAGGTCTAACGCCTCCTTGCTCACTTCCAACAACTGGGCTTAGGTCAGCGTAATATAGTTCTCCTCGTCTAATCATAAGGTCTCCAACGTTTCAAGTATTTCCCATTATTAGTTTATGTAATTTATAATAATAGGGTTACTCGGTTTACGTTGATTTTACCCTTTAAGGTTGTCAAGTATACCAAAGCATTAAAATTTTTTAAAATTCAAATAAAAACACTTGTAAATATCGCCTCAAATTGTTATACTGTCTATAATAAATTTACAAAAAAACTAATACTTTATGCCTCCATAGTTAAATGGATATATCTCGCTAAGCTCGATGGCGTTCGCAACAGAGTTGCTCGGCTAAACATTGTTCTATCCATTAGCGGTTGGTAAGTATAAAAACCTTAAAACAACAAGTCAACTTCATACTTTATGCCTCCATAGTTAAATGGATATAACAAACCCCTCCTAAGGGTTAGTTGTGAGTTCGATTCTCGCTGGGGGTGCCAGAGCGGTCTGCAATTTTATTGTATGACCGCTTTTTGTATTGAACCTATGTTTCAAAATAATATATTTCTATTTGGGTAATGCTTTGTAGGGGAACAGATTGCTGTAAAAAGCAATCTGTTCCCCTACCGTTATCCCTTTTCTTAAATATTTTTTAGGTCGTTTGTTTATCTAAACTTTAAATACTCTATAAATTTTTTCGTGGCTAGCGAGAGAGTCTTTTTATTACGGAAGGCAAGACCTATTTTTCTATAAGCAGGTGGGTCAAGTTCTTTCGCCACTATTTTATAGGGTACCCTTCGGAGTATTAGTTCGGGAAGTATGGCGATACCAAGACCGCCTTCGACCATTGACATAACTGCATAGTCGTCCCACGTGGTAAAATGCACTTTGGGAGAGATGTTGTTTCGTTCAAGGATTTCGGATACCTCCGCTTTTGCGCCTTTTTCAAGAAGCATAAAGGGATAGTCGCACAATGCTTTTACGGGAAATTTATCTTTATCGATGAGTGGGTGATTCTCGGGGAGAACCACCAAAAGTTTATCTTCTTCCAAAAATATCGTATCAAAATCATCGGCTGTGGGCAGTAGAAGAAATCCAATATCCACACGTCCTGTCCTTATCCATTCTTCTATTTCAGTATAATCTCCATGTAATAGCTCGTAGTCGATATTAGGATAGTCTTTTTGGAATTCCTTAATAATATTAGGTAACCAATGCGTTGCCACGCTTGAAAACGTACCAATTCTAATCAGTCCAGACTGTAAGCCGTTTATCTCGTCAATTTGCTCCTGTAAGCGCTCAAATTCTCGGCAGACACTTTGAGCGATTGGTAATATTTTTAGTCCGTTCGAGCTGAGTTTTACGCCCGTGCGGTTGCGCTCCAAAAGCGTAACGTTCCATTCTCTTTCCAAGTCGTTTATCATACGGCTCACCGCAGACTGAGAATATTTTAGTATCTCTGCTGCTTTGGTAAAACTGCCATACTCCACGGTTTTGATAAACGACATAAGTTTTTGTATGTTCGTGTCCATTTTCAATCCCCCCATCTATGCGCTTTTGTAATGCTGAATATGAAAAATATTCGCTTGTGTAATTTATAATTATATGATATATATTTAACGTTAAAATGTCAAGAGGTTTGGAAGTGAAAGCATCGTATATGAAATATATTTTTGCACTGTTGCTATTTGGTTCAAATGGTATAGTGGCAAGTATGATTGATTTAAGTAGTCATGAAATTGTGCTTATGCGCACGTTGATTGGAAGTATTTTACTTATAACTATCTTCTTTGTTGCAAGGAAGAGGTTGGAATTTTATAAGCAT
>JAZRGZ010000076.1:0-15153 GCA_045644505.1 Christensenellaceae bacterium
TTATCAACTCCTTGGCCCACAGAACGACATGGCTACGATCCGACTTTAGCTTTGCGCACTACCGCCGGCTTAGACGTTTTAAAATTTAACAAAGAATTTAACGTGGAATTTACTGAAAAATACAAAAAACCTTTGAGTAAAAAACAAGCGTTTTTAGATTTTGACGGTAAAACCTTAAAAATCAAAGACGAATATCTATACGTTCAAAACGACGTAATAATGGCGTTTATGGAAATTTAAACTAATGAAAAAATTAAAACTTCCCTCAGAGATTGCCTATTTATTAGCAGTAATACTTTTAGCCTTTTCCGTAGCAATGTTATCAGCAGTTGACTTCGGTTTATCCATGATAGTAGCACCGGCTTACGTTTTAAGCCAAAAATTCACCTTTTTAACTTTCGGCCAAGCCGAATACGTTATACAAGGCGTATTGTTTATTGCGTTTTGTTTAATAGTTCGTAAATTTAAGCCCATTTATTTAATAGCGTTTGCAAGTTGTCTTTTTTATGGTGCAGTGTTAGATTTGTGGCGACTTATAATTCCAGCATTTAATCCAGAAATCACCGTACCCGGTAGTATGGATTTATGGGTAAGAGTACTGTTTTTCGTTTTGGGCGAGTGTTTAACGGCGTTTTCGGTAGCAATGTTTTTTAAAGTATATTTGTTTCCGCAAGTAACAGACTTCTTCGTAATGGGTGTAACAGCAAAATATAACGTTAAACTTTCTAAATTCAAAACCTTTTACGATTTAGGTTATTTAATCGTAGCTCTTATACTATCGTTTGCGTTTTTTGGAAAGTTAGTTGGAATAAGCGTAGGTACGGTAATACTAGCCGTAACCAACGGCTCGATAATAGGTGCGTTTAGTAAACTCATCGACAAATGCTTTGATATTAACCCGCTTTTCCCAAAATTCAGCGAACTTTTCGTGTTGCCGTAGTTTTCGGCAAAATTACCAACATTTCTTTTTATTTTTACTAAATCAATTATTAACCCCGTGCTAAAATTTCAAGCACGGGGTTTTTTATGGTTGTTTTTATAGAATACGTTTTAATAGACAACTTTTGTATAGACTATCTACTGCTTAAAACCACTTATTTTATAATGAACCTAACCGTAAAAAAAACACGACTAATTATATCAAGTTTATTAGGCGCTATTTTTTCGCTTGTGTTTCCCATAATTAACTTAACTAACCTTTTAAGCGTTTTATTAAAATTTGTGGTCGGACTTTTTATAGTTTTAGTAAGTTATAAGTTTAATTCTGCGCGCACCTTTTATATTTCTGCAGTAGTGTTTTTAACGCTAACCTTTTTAACGGGTGGCGCGATTATGGGAGCGTATAACCTACTAGGTATAGACTATTCGTCAGAAACCAGTATCGCAATTATGATAGCGCCAGTGTACGTGTTCTTAAAAATAGGCGTTGCAGTAATAAAATATTTTTACACAAAACGACATGCTGTAAATTATACTTATGAAGTGCAAATTACTGCCTTAAAAACCAGTGTAACCGCGCGTGGGTTCTTAGATACCGGGAACTTTTTATACGACGGATTTAATCCTGTAATCGTAATCTCAAAACCACTTTTTAATCAATTATTAAAGCGCGGTAGTGTTTCGGGGTTAAAAAAACAAAAAATAACGACTGTGACCGGCGCACAAGAAAAAATATCTTTTAAATGCGATAATTTAGTCATTAAAGATAGGGGACAAGAGAATATATTTAATAACGTAACCGTAACCGTTACAGAAAATATTAATATAGACGGCGTGGACGTGTTGTTACACCCCGCGCTGACGGGGAGAGAAAATGCTAAAATCTATCAAGCAAAAACTTCTTAAATTTTTAGAAAAGTTTAAATTAAACCAAAATGTTTTAAACTACATAAACGGTGGGGAGGTTTTGCCGAGCCCGTTCTCGCCCGAAGAAGAAACGGAGATGATAGAAAAACTCTCTAACGGCGAAAACGGCGTAAGGGACTTGCTTATAGAACACAATTTAAGGCTCGTAGTGTACATAGCGCGTCGTTTTGAAAACACGGGCGTAGATTTAGACGACTTAGTTTCAGTAGGTACGATAGGGCTTATTAAAGCCGTCAACTCCTTTAATGCTGATAAAAACATAAAACTCGCGACGTATGCTTCAAGATGTATCGAAAATGAGATCTTAATGCATTTAAGACGCACGGTAAAACTTAAAAGCGAAGTATCTTTTGACGAGCCTTTAAACACCGACTGGGAAGGCAACGAATTAGTGTTATCAGACGTTATGGGTACTGATTCTGACATCGTTTACAAAAAAATTGAAAACGGAGTAGAAAGTGATTTGCTAAAAATTGCCTTAAACAGACTTAATGAAAGAGAAAAAGAGATAATGCTACTTCGTTACGGTCTAACGGGAGAAGAAGAAAAAACCCAACGGGAAGTTGCCGATATGCTAGGCATTTCACAAAGTTACATATCGCGACTTGAAAAGAAAATAATTTCACGATTAAAAAAAGAATTTTCTAAAATGGTATAAAAGTAAAAGTTATTTGACATACTTATAAGACTACTCTCTTTGAATTTACATAGGAGAGAGTTTATGAGTAAAGTTATTATTTCAGGCATTAATACTTCAACCTTGCCGACCTTAACCGACGAACAGTCTTACGAGTATTTGAAAGAGATTGCAAACGGTAACGAGAGCGCAAGAGAACAGTTTATCGTTGCAAATTTTAGGCTGATTTTGTCTATAATAAAAAGATTTCGGTTAAAAAACGCTAACTCGGACGACGTTTTTCAGGCAGGAGCTATTGGGCTTATTAAAGCCATAGACAACTTTGATTTATCAGTAGGCGTTAAGTTTTCCACGTATGCCGTGCCTATGATTATAGGCGAGATAAAAAGGTTTCTCCGTGACGGGAATTCCTTAAAAATCGCTAGGTCTATTCGAGATACGGCTTATCAAGTCTTAAAAACCCGTGGCGAGTTAGAAAAGAACGGACAAGAAGCCACCCCCGATAAAATTGCCGAAGTTATGCAGGTTGCCGTTTCCGACGTAGTGTACGCGTTAGACGCTATATCTGACACAATTTCTATTTATGAACCAGTTTACAACAAATCGGGGGACACCTTGCTTTTGTTAGACCAACTAGGCGACAATAAAAATACCGACGAAAAATGGACGGAAAACGTTGCGTTAGACACTGCTATGAAAAGTTTGTGCGATAGAGAAAAACGTATAATATATTTAAGATATTACGAAGGAAAAACTCAAACGGAAATAAGTGAAGAAATAGGCATCTCGCAAGCACAAGTAAGTAGATTGAGTAAAACTGCAATCAGCAGAATAAAAGAAAGTTTAAGAGTTTAACAAAAACAAGCCGAAATCCTATCGAGGATTTCGGCTTGTGGTTTATAATTTTGTATTAGTATTCAGTTCTTCCGAGTAAATAATCTGTGGTAACGTCAAAAATATCAGCAAGCATAACCAGTTCCTCGTAAGAACATTGATAAACACCTTTTTCAAATCTTTGATAAACAGGTTGCGCCACACCCAACTTCTCGGCAACCTGTTTTTGCGTTAAATTTACCGCCTTTCTACAAGACAATAACCTTTTACCAACTTCTACTTTCATTTTCCCACCATTTTATATAATACAGTTTATGTATATTTGCATCTAAAAATATACATAAAATGTATAAACTAAGAAAAAAACAATAAAATATTAAATCGATACACAATATATCAATAAATATTGTATCGATATATGAAAATTGCTTGACAATAGTGTTTTTATAGTGATAATATGTGACTGTAAAAAAGAATTAGATATTTTTAGGAGGTTATTATGGCAAGATTTACTTTACCCAGAGATTTGTATCACGGCAAGGGCGCGTTAGAAGCGCTTAAAAGCTTACAGGGTAAGCGCGCGTTCATTTGTGTAGGCGGTGGTGCTATGAAACGTTTCGGTTTCTTAGACAAAGCTATTGCTTATTTAAAAGAAGCAGGTATGGAAGTTGAAGTGTTTGAAGGTATTGAACCCGACCCTTCTGTTGAAACAGTTATGAAAGGCGCAGACGCTATGCTTAAATTTGAACCTGATTGGATTATTGCAATGGGTGGCGGTTCGCCGATTGACGCTGCAAAGGCTATGTGGATTAAATACGAATATCCCCAAACTACTTTTGAAGATATGTGTAAAATTTTCGGGATTCCTACTTTAAGAAAGAAGGCGCATTTCGTTGCAATTCCATCTACTTCCGGTACTGCAACCGAAGTTACGGCTTTCTCAATTATTACCGATTATGCTAAGGGTATTAAATATCCTATCGCTGACTTTGAAATTACCCCTGACGTTGCAATCGTAGACCCCGATTTAGCTGAAACTATGCCTCAAAAACTAGTTGCTCATACTGGTATGGACGCTATTACTCACGCAGTTGAAGCTTACGTTTCTACCGCTAACACCGATTATACCGACCCGCTCGCTTTACACGCTATTAAGATGATTAAAAACGACTTGGTAGATTCATATAACGGTGATATGGAAAAACGTGGAGCTATGCACAACGCTCAGTGTCTTGCAGGTATGGCTTTTTCTAACGCATTACTCGGTATCGTACACTCTATGGCTCATAAAACAGGCGCAGCGTTCGATGACTTTGGCGCTCACATTATTCACGGTGCGGCGAACGCTATGTACTTGCCCAAAGTAATTGCGTTTAACGCTAAAAACCCAGTTGCAGCTTCCCGTTATGCTGAAATTGCCGACTTTATTAACCTTGGCGGTGAAACCGTAGAAGAAAAAGTTCAACTTTTAATTGCTTTCTTACGTAAGATGAGCGACGATTTAAGAATTCCGCACTGCATCAAAAATTACGGTGCAGACAGCTATCCTACCGAACAAGGTTTCGTACCCGAAGAAGTGTTCTTAGATAGATTACACGATATCGCGGTAAACGCTATCGCAGACGCTTGTACGGGTTCTAACCCCCGTCAACCTTCGGTGGAAGAAATGGAAAAACTCTTGAAATGTTGCTACTACGATTTAGAAGTAGATTTCTAAGATAATTTTTCTAATCTGTTGACAATTAAAAGACAATAATATATAATAAATATAAACAAAATTCGACAAGTGCATGACGGTTAAGATTAATTAACCGTCATGCTTGCCGTAAAATATAAAAAAGGAGATAACCGTAATGTATCAAATTCTTACAAAAAAAGAATTAAATCCCACTGTTACGCAGATGGAAATTTTGGCACCGCTAGTTGCTAATAAAGCGCTTCCCGGTCAGTTTATTATTTTACGCGTTGATGCAGATGGAGAAAGAATTCCGCTTACCGTTGCAGGTTGTGATAAAACCCGTGGCGCTGTAAAAATCATTTTCCAAATAGTTGGCGCGACTACTGCAAAATTAAACCAAAAAAATGCAGGCGAATATATTCAAGACTTCGTAGGTCCTTTGGGTAGAGAAACCGAAACCGAAGGCATTAAAAAGGTTTGTATCGTTGGCGGTGGCGTTGGTTGCGCGATTGCGCTTCCAGTTGCAGAAGAATTCCATAAACTCGGCGCAGAGGTTACAAGCATTATCGGTTTTAGAAATAAAGACTTGCTTATTTTAGAAGACGAATTTAAGGCATGTTCTGATAAAATGGTAGTAGTTACTGACGACGGTTCTTATGCAAGACAAGGTAACGTTACCATGCCGTTAAAAGAAATGCTCGAAAACGGTGAAAAATTCGACATGATTATCACTATCGGACCGCTTATTATGATGAAATTCGTCGTATTAACCGCTAAACAGTTTGACGTTCCCGTAACCGTTTCTATGAACCCGATTATGATAGACGGTACCGGTATGTGTGGCGGTTGCAGATTAACTTTAAATCAAGACGGTAAAAAGGTTACTAAGTTTGCGTGCGTAGACGGTCCTGATTTCAACGGCTATGAAGTTGACTTTGACGAAGCAATGTCAAGAGGCAGAACTTACTTTGACTTTGAAAGACACGCTTACGAAGAAACCTGCAACTTATTTAAAAAAGCAGAAGGGGGTAACAAATAATGGCTATTATTCCGAAAAAACACGAAATGCCCGCGCAAGACCCCAAGGTCAGGGCTACTAACTTTAAGGAAGTTGCGCTCGGTTATACCGAAGAAACTGCTATCGCAGAAGCGCAAAGATGTTTAGATTGCAAAAATAAACCCTGTGTAAACGGTTGTCCTGTTAAAATTCATATTCCCGAATTTATAAACAAGGTAAAAGTAGGCGATTTTGAAGGTGCTTACCAAATCATTGCTAAATCGTCTTCGCTCCCCGCAGTTTGCGGTAGAGTTTGCCCGCAAGAATCTCAATGCGAATGCAAATGTACCTTAGGTATCAAGTTCGAACCGGTTGCTATCGGAAGACTAGAAAGATTCGTTGCGGACTGGCACAACGCTCACGTTACAGAAGCGCCCGTTAAACCTCAATCTAACGGTCACAAAGTTGCTGTCGTAGGTTCAGGTCCTTCTGGTCTTACCTGTGCGGGCGACCTTGCTAAAATGTGTTATGAAGTTACCGTTTACGAAGCTTTACATACCGCTGGTGGCGTTTTGGTTTACGGTATTCCCGAATTCAGACTTCCCAAAGCAATCGTTGCAAAAGAAGTTGAAGGCTTAAAAGCGCTCGGCGTAAAAATTGAAACTAACGTAGTTATAGGTAAAACTTTAACTATCGACGAATTATTCGATATGGGCTTTGAATCTGTATTTATCGGTTCGGGCGCAGGTTTGCCTAAGTTTATGAACATTAAAGGCGAATCGTTAAAAGGTGTATATTCAGCAAATGAATATCTCACCAGAATCAACCTTATGAAAGCGTATAAAGACGGTGGCGATACTCCTATTCAACACGCTAAAAAAGTTGCAGTTGTTGGTGGTGGTAACGTTGCAATGGACGCAGCTCGTTCGGCAAAACGTTTAGGCGCTGACGTTTACGTAGTATACAGAAGAACTCAAAAAGAATTACCAGCAAGATTAGAAGAAGTAGAGCACGCTATGGAAGAAGGCATTAACTTCTTGTTCTTAACTAATCCCTTAGAAATTACGGGCGACGAAAACGGTTGGGTAAACGGTATCGTTTGTCAAAAAATGGTACTTGGCGAACCCGACGCGTCAGGACGTGCAAGACCCGTTCCCCAAGAAGGTAGTGAATTTACCGTAGAAGTTGATTCGGTCATTATGTCTTTGGGAACTTCGCCTAACCCATTAATTAAAAATACCACCGAAGGCTTAGATACCGAAAAGTGGGGCGGTATCATCGTAGAAGAAAATACCGGCAAAACGTCAAGAGACGGCGTTTACGCAGGTGGCGATGCTGTAACAGGGGCGGCAACGGTAATCCTCGCAATGGGCGCAGGTAAAACCGCAGCTGCTGCAATCGATGAAAGTTTGAAAAACAAATAAGAAAATTAACAATATATTTAAGGAGACACTTATGGAACAAAAGATTGATTTTGCCATACTTGACCAAGCAATTTCAGAATATGGCAATCAAGAAAAAGCGCTCATTGCTATTTTGCAACGCGCGCAAGAAGTTTACAGATACTTACCGCAAGAAATTTTTCCTTACCTTTCTGAAAAATTGGGTATTCCGGAAGCAAGAATTTACGGTGTAGCAACTTTTTACGAAAACTTTTCATTAGAAAGAAAAGGTAAATATGTAGTAAAAGTTTGCGACGGCACGGCTTGCCACGTAAGAAAATCTATCCCGATTTTAGAAGCGTTAAGAAAGGAACTAGGACTATCCGAAACTAAAAAAACCACTGACGACTTTATGTTTACCGTTGAAACGGTATCTTGCTTAGGTGCTTGTTCTTCTGCTCCGGCTGTTATGGTTAACGATGAAATTTATCCCACTATGACACCTGAAACGGCAGTTGCTCTTATTAATCAAATAAAGGAGAACGACTAATGTTAAAATCTATCCAAGAATTACGCGCATATCGTGAAGAGTGTAAACGTCGCTACGACGCTGAAAATAAAAGAATTATTATATGTGGTGGCGCAGGTTGTGTTTCTAAGGGTGCAAACAAAGTTTACAACAAACTTCTCGCTCTTATGGAAGAAAAAAAAGTTAAATTTACCGTTACCTTGGAAAAAGAACCCGAAGGCGATGCTGTAAGACTTAAAAAGAGTGGTTGTCACGGTTTCTGTGAAGTTGGTCCGCTAGTTCGTATTGAACCGCAAGGTTTTCTTTACGTTAAAGTAAAAGAAGAAGACTGTGAAGAAATTATAGAAAAAACTATCGTTAAAGGCGAGTGTGTTGAAAGACTTTCGTACACAGAAAACGGAGTTGTTTATAAAGAACAAAAAGAAATTCCTTTCTATAAAAAACAGACCAGAGTATCCTTAGATAACTGCGACAAAATCGACGCAACGTCTATTGAAGAATATCTTGCTCGCGGTGGTTACACAGCGTTTGAAAAAGCGCTTACTGAAATGACCAGCGAACAAATCGTAGCCGAAGTTACTGAATCGGGACTTCGCGGACGTGGTGGCGGTGGATTCCCCACAGGTAGAAAGTGGAGTCAAGTTGCAAGACAAAAGAATTTCCCCAAATACGTTGTATGTAACGGCGACGAGGGCGACCCGGGTGCGTTCATGGACAGGTCGGTTATGGAAGACGACCCCCACAGAATGCTTGAAGGTATGATTATTGCAGGTATCGCTACTGGCGCAACTCACGGTTACATATACGTTCGTGCAGAATATCCGCTAGCAGTTGCAAGACTTAAACAAGCAATCGCTACGGCAGAAGAACTCGGAATTTTGGGTGAAAACATTTTTGGCACGAATTTCTCTTTCCGTATGCATATTAACCGTGGCGCGGGCGCGTTCGTTTGTGGTGAAGGTTCAGCACTTACCGCATCTATCGAAGGTAAACGCGGTATGCCGAGAGTTAAACCTCCTCGTACGGTTGAACACGGTTTATTCGATAAACCTACCGTTCTTAATAACGTAGAAACTTACGCTAACATCGCAGACATTATAAATAAAGGTTCTGCTTGGTATAAATCTATCGGTACAGACAACAGTTCCGGTACAAAAACTTTCGCTCTTACTGGCAATATTAAAAATGCAGGTTTAATAGAAGTTCCTATGGGAACAACTTTGAGAGAAGTTATTTTTGATATCGGTGGAGGAATGAGAGACGGTAAGAAGTTTAAAGCCGTTCAAATCGGTGGTCCGTCAGGCGGATGCTTAACCGAAGAACACTTAGATTTACCGTTGGATTTCGATTCATTAAAGAAGGCAGGCGCAATTATCGGTTCGGGTGGACTTGTTGTTATGGACGAAAACACCTGTATGGTAGAAGTTGCAAGATTCTTTATGAACTTTACGCAAAACGAATCGTGCGGTAAATGCGTTCCCTGTCGTGAAGGTACCAAACGCATGCTAGAAATTTTAGAAAGAATAGTAGCAGGCGAAGGTCGTGACGGAGATATTGAACTCTTAATCGAGCTCGGCGAAATGATTTCAGATATGGCTCTTTGCGGTCTTGGTAAAACAGCAGCAGGTCCCGTTCTTTCGACTATTAAATATTTCAGAAACGAATACGAAGCGCACATCTACGACAAGAAATGTCCCGCAGGTGAATGCCAAAAACTCAAAACTATTACTATCGACCCTGAACTTTGTAAAGGTTGCTCGAAGTGTTCTAGAATTTGTCCTGTCGGTGCAATTAGCGGTAAGATTAAAGAACCGTTCGTAATCGACCAAACTAAGTGTATTAAATGCGGAAGTTGTTTAGACGCATGTCCGTTTAAGGCTATAAAGGAGAACTAAGAAAATGGAAGACAAAAAATTTATGACCATCGATGGTATTCCCGTAGAGATTAACGGCGAAAAAAACCTTTTAGAACTTATCCGTAAAAACGGAATTCAAATGCCCACTTTCTGCTATCATACCGAACTTTCTATCTACGGTGCTTGCCGTATGTGTATGGTAGAAAACGAATGGGGCGGACTTGATGCCGCATGTTCTACTCCGCCTAAGGCTGGTATGAACATTAAAACAAACACAGAACGTTTAAGAAAATACCGTAAAAATATTCTTGAACTTTTACTTGCTAACCATTGCAGAGATTGTACTACTTGCGAAAAGAACAACAGATGTAAATTGCAAGACCTTGCAATGAGATTTAAAATTGAAGGCGTTCGTTTCCCGAACACGGCAAAAACCAACGCAGTGGACAAATCTTCGCCCTGTATTGTTAAAGACAACAGCAAATGTATTCTTTGCGGTGACTGTGTAAGAATGTGTAACGAAATCCAAAACGTTGGCGCAATCGATTTTGCTCACCGTGGTTCTAAAATGGTTATCAGCACAGCTTTTGATAAACCCTTATCAGAAACCCCCTGCGTAGGTTGTGGTCAATGTGTAAGCGTATGTCCTACCGGCGCGATGCTTTTACACAGCGAAGCAGACAAGATTTGGAAAGCGCTTGACGATAAAGACGTTAAGACAAGCGTTCAAATTGCTCCCGCTGTAAGAGTAGCCGTAGGCAAAGAACTCGGTGCAAAAGACGGCGAAAACGTTATGGGTAAAATCGTTACCGCTTTAAGAAGAATGGGCTTTGACGAAGTTTACGACACAACGCTCGGCGCTGACCTTACCGTAGTTGAAGAAACCGAAGAATTTATCGAACGTTTGGAAAACGGCGGAAAACTTCCGCTTATTACTTCTTGCTGTCCTGCTTGGATTCAATACGCAGAAAAGAAACACCCCGAACTTTTAGAAAACATTTCTTCTTGTCGTTCGCCTATGCAAATGATGGCTTCTATCGTTAAAGACCAAGCGTCAAAAACAACTAAAAAACATTTCCACGTGGCAGTAATGCCTTGTACGGCTAAAAAGTTTGAAGCGCAACGTGAAGAATTTATGACTAACGGTCAAAGAAACGTTGACGCAGTGCTTACTACCAAAGGTCTTATCCGTATGATAAAAGAAGCAGGCATTGTGTTTGAAGAATTAGAACCAGAAGCAATAGATATGCCTTTTGGAACTGTATCTGGCGCTGGCGTTATTTTCGGTGTAACAGGCGGTGTTACCGAAGCAGTTTTACGTAGAGTAGTTGCAAACAAATCTCGTAGCGAACTTTTAACTATTGCTAATATCGGTCAACGTGGCAACAAGGGAATTAAAGAGTTTGAAATTGCTTACGGTGATAAAGCGTTAAAACTTGCTGTTGTAAGTGGTCTTGCAAACGCAGAAGCAGTTATAAAGAGAATGAAAGCAGGTGAACACTTCGACTTTATCGAAGTTATGGCTTGTCCCGGTGGTTGCGTAAACGGTGGCGGTCAGCCTTTCGCTCACTCGGAAGACAAAAACTGCCGTAGTAAAGCGCTATACGAAGTAGACAAACAACTTTCTATAAGAAGAGCTGAGGAAAATCCCATAATCAACACTTTATACGAAGACGTTTTAGACGGTAGAAGCCACGAACTCCTACACGTTCATTACGGCAAGAAAAAATAGTCGGAGCATTAAATGAACTCTAACGTATCTAAGGCGACGTTTAGCAGATTGCCTTTATACTTAGATTATCTTAAAAAAATATCTAAGGAAGGCTCAGAATTCGTATCGTCAACTAAAATTGCAAAAGCCCTTAATCTCGGCGAAGTTCAAGCGAGAAAGGATTTAAGTTCCGTAAGTGGTAAAGGTAGACCAAAAACGGGATATTTAACACGCGAACTTATCCAAGAATTAGAAGAAATTTTAGGCGTAAACAACGTCAGCAGTGCTGTTGTTGTCGGTGCGGGTAGGCTTGGTTCTGCCATGCTCAGTTACGAGGGATTCTTAAAATACGGTCTTAAAATAACGGCATCGTTCGATAATAATGAAGACGTTATTAAACAGCAGAAAAGCGGTGTTGTCTTACCTTTATCAGAATTAGGTGAATACGTTAAAAATAACGGCATAAAAACAGGAATTATTGCTGTTCCGAGAACGTCTGCTCAGCAGGTGTGCGACTTAATGATAGAAAACGGTATAAAGGCAATTTGGAACTTTGCTCCGTGCAATTTAACTATTCCAGATGACGTGCTGTTATTTCAAGAAAACCTTGCTTTATCATTAGCATATCTTAATTATCAGTTGAAAGTTAAAGAACAACTTTCTGAGTAAAAACCAAAACCATAAAACCCCGTCGAATTCGACGGGGTTTTGAATTTATTAATCTTCTCGCGCATATCTATAATGTATGGAATTGACTTATAACGAATTAAGAACAAGAGAAGTAATAAACGTAGTAGATGGCAAAAGCTTAGGTAAAATAATAGACCTAACTCTTAGTTTCCCGGAAGGAAAGCTGAGAGGAATAACCGTTCCGGGTCACAAACAAGGCTGGATATCAAAGATTTTTGACCGTGCAAGACTTTACATAGATAGACACGATATAAAAAAGATAGGTGGAGACGTAATACTCGTATCGCTAAATTGCGGTGATACTTGTTCTGAAAGCACGCAGGTTTCTAAACGTAAACCGGATACAAATAATTGTTGTCCACCGCCACCGTGCCCGCCACCTTGTCCACCAAAATGCCAGCCTTCGCCGTGCCATAATGATGACGATGACGACGGGTTTCCTAGAATAGATTTAAGCGACTATTGAAAATTTTTAAAACCCTCTTGAAAAGTGGTATTTTTTGTTTTATAATATATACAACATAGTGGTCGTAAAAATTACGACAGTAAAATTACCATTTTAGAAATTTATATAAGGGGGCTTATTAAAATGGGCAAAATTTTATCAGAAAAAATAAGGAATATCGCAATTATCGGACACAGTGGCGAAGGAAAGACTTCACTTTCTGAGGCAATACTTTTTAACGGTAAAAGCATAGACAGACTGGGCAAGACTACCGATAAGAATACTGTAATGGACTACGACGCAGAAGAACTCGCGCGTGGTATATCTATTTCACTTGCTTGCGCTCATACCACTTGGGAAGACGTTAAAATAAACATAGTTGACGTACCGGGATTTTTTGATTTTGAAGGCGAATTTGAGCAAGCAATGCGCGCCGTAGGTTCGGCAATATTAGTAGCAGACGCATCTGGAAACGTTGCAGTAGGCGCTGAAAAAGCAATAGATTATTGTTTGCGTCGTCATATTCCGCTTATGATTTTCGTAAATGGTATAGACAAAGACAACTCTAATTACGTCAAAACCGTAGAAGCTTTCGTAAGTAAGTACGGCAAGAAAATTTCACCGACTCATCTTCCTATAATTAGAGACGGTAAAATGAAAGGTTACGTTTCTGTGATTTCCGGAAAAGCTTTCGAGTTTTCTCCCGGAGGAAGAACCTCGGTTGACGTGCCTGAAAGTTTAAAAGCAGAACTTAGCTCGTTAAAAGAAGCGCTTACCGAATCGGCAGCAGAAACGTCCGAAGTACTACTCGATAAATTTTTAAGCGAAGGTGAACTCACCAACGACGAAATCGTCGCAGGTGTCAGAAGCGGTTTATCGGCAGGTGAAACTATTCCGATAATGGGTGGTTCAGCGTTGCAAAATATGGGCGTACTTAATTTAATGTACGAAATAGTAGACCTATTACCTTCACCGTTAGAAAGACGCCCTGTTATGGCTACCGCAGAAGACGGCGAAGTTTTAAGCGTAGTATGTGATGAAAGTAAACCTTTCTCCGCACAAGTTTTTAAGACGGTTGCAGACCCGTTCGTAGGCAAACTCAATATGATAAGAGTTTATACCGGTTCTATTAAAACAGGAATGACCGTGATTAACGCAACTACTGGCGAAAAAGAACGTATAAACAACTTATACGTTATGAAAGGCAAGAAACAAGAACCCGTAGACGAACTCTCGGCAGGTGATATCGGCGCAATTAGTAAGTTGAACAACACCAATACGGGCGACACCTTGTGCGATGAAAAATTCAAGATTAAATTCTATGACATACCTTTCCCAAAACCCGTATTGACAATGGCTATTAAAGCATCAAAAAGCGGTGAAGAAGATAAAGTTTTCCAAGGTCTAAACAGACTTGCCGAAGAAGATTTAACCTTTATTGTAGAAAAAGACAAAGAAACGGGCGAAACGGTAATTCGTGGTCAAGGCGACACCCAACTCGACGTAATATGCAAAAAACTCAAAGCAAAATTCGGTTGCGAAGCAGTTTTATCTGACCCGAAGGTAGCATTTAAAGAAACTATTAATGCTTCGGCAGAAGCCGAAGGCAAACATAAAAAACAAACGGGTGGCGCAGGTCAGTTCGGTGTTGTAAATATTAAATTTGAACCCGGCGCAAGCGACGGTGTATTTGAATTTGTAGACGCAGTCGTAGGTGGCGCTGTACCCAAACAATTTATACCCGCAGTTGAAAAAGGGTTAAGAGAAGCTATTGCTAAGGGCGTATTGGCAGGTTATCCGATGGTTAATTTAAAAGCAACCTTGTTTGACGGTAAATATCACCCCGTAGACAGTAAAGAAGTTGCTTTCGTATCGGCAGCAAAACTTGCTTACGACGACGCAATCAGACGCGCAAGTCCCACCATTTTAGAACCTATTTATTCGTATACGATTACTGTTCCAGACAACTATACGGGCGATATCTTAGGCGATATGAACAAACGTCGCGGTAGAATTTTAGGAATGGAATCAGTGGACGGTTTACAAGTAATTTCAGCCGAAGCACCGCTCGTTGAAATGCTTAAATATGCAACCGACTTGCGTAGTATAACACAAGGCAGAGGAAGATTTAGTTCAGAATTTGCCCGCTATGAAGACGTGCCTTACGGCGCGCAAGAAAAAATTATTGCCGACGCCAAAAAGGCTTAAAGCATTGGAGATTAAATGATACTGTCAATTTGTCCTAATCCGAGTATAGACTGCACTATTGAGCTTGATAACTTAAACGTCGGAATGCTCAACCGTATAAACAATAAAGTGGAAACGTATTCGGGTAAGGCGCTTAACGTAGCCATAGGGGTTGCGAGATTAAATAAACCGTGCGTTGCAACGGGGTTTATGTTTGAAGACCATAAAAGTATGTTTGAACACGTCTTAAAAAAAGAAGGCGTTGAATACGATTTTGTGTATAGTCCAGGAGCGTCAAGAACAAATTATAAAATAATTGACAGAAAGTCAATGTTAACCGA
>JAZRGZ010000077.1:0-3874 GCA_045644505.1 Christensenellaceae bacterium
CGTAAATTTCTTCGGGGTCCTCAATAAGAGTTGCTCCTGCTTCGGCATATAATTCATCCGAATAGAAAGCGCCAACGCCTGCACCTTTTTCAAAAAGAACGGTAAGACCGTCTGCCACCATCTTTTTTACCGTTTCAGGAATAGCTGATACACGAGATTCTTCGTGCATAATTTCCTTGGGTATACCTATAATCATAAATCCTCCTTAAGTCGACTATTTGTTATATAGTTTAATAGCCGTACATACCAAATTATTTTAAATTATATTTACCACTTTCTATAATAAAATACTTAGTTAAACGTAAAAATAACTTTTCACTTCTTTTAGTATAACACTTACTACTGCTGATGTAAATATTAATCTAAAAAATTTATAAAATTTTTAACCTACAAAATTTTTTAGCTATTTTAATTTTAATATTTCGCTTATTTTTGCACCGATTACGTTAGCCATACGATAAAACCCTAAATCGTTAGGATGACAGCCGTCTACCGTGCATAAATCTAAATCTTCTTTGCCGAACAAATCGTAGCCGTTTATAAAATATATGTTTTTATCGCCTTCGGTTTTAGCCCTTTCTACCGTTTCAAGCGCCACAGCAATTCTCGGGTCGGTAACGCTAGGAGTTTGTTCTACGTCGGGACGGGTAACCACTAAAATCGGTAAATCGGGTTTAGCATCTCTGATTTGTTTATAGAAAGAATAATGAGTGTCCTTATAATACTGTAAATTAGGTGCGTTATGGTCGTAATCGTAAACGAATAAACTTATATCTTGTTTAGCAATATACTCAGCCATTTTTGGTTCTCCCTTTGCCCAGCCGGTAATACCTAAATTAATGAAATCTACGTTAGTTCTAACACCAATAATGTTTTCATAGGTGTTGCCGGGAACTGACGCGCAACCCCCTTGCGTGATAGACGAACCGTAATAAAGTATAGGTTTAATATCCTGTCTATAAGGGTTAAGAGGTTGTATCTTACTTCCCTTCTCCACACCAATTTTAAGAGACTTTACCGCACCGTAATTAGGCATATGAAGTAAAATGTCTTTTTCGCCGTCAGTAAGTTGCACCTTACCGCTATAAGGCAAATTGGGGTTATCTTTGGGACGGAATATAAAACGTCTGTGAAATTTTCCGTTTTCTTTTACGTTTAGGTCAAAGCCAGCAAGAGCGATAGCCGTAAAACTAGCGCCGTGATAACAACTGACTTCCGCCATAATGGCAACGGTTTTAGAATCGGTTGTAAAACAAATTCTTCCGCCCGCGTTTAACGGATTTGCGCCGTCTACGCCTACCGAAACACATTTGGCGATATCGTCGGGTATTCTTAAAGGCGTATCGGTATTATAAAAATCGTAAAACCCGAAAACAGAGAATTTATCGCTTTTGTAATCGTAAAAGTCCAAGCCGTCGCCGTTTATTTCTTTATATAACAGGTTTTGGTCGTGCATTTTCATACTATATTTCTCCTAGAACACAAGTAAATTTTTTGTGTTTATCAAGTAATTATAACCGTTGATTATAAAACTTTTAAATACTTTTACAACTGTTAAAATAAAGAGGCTATGAAAACTATCATAACCGTCTTTAAAACATAGATATTAGGCAAGAGCCTTCTTTTTTCTGAGCATTGTGAACGCAAAAGCCGATAAAATCATCAAAGCGCCACCACCGACAGTTCCGCTTGTTACAAAGAAAGTACCACAACCTGAGCCCTCTGAACTAGGAGGTTCGTATCCTTCGGCAACATCAACGTAAACAGTGTATTTTTTCTCAAAATTTTTGCCGTTATAAGTACACTTAACCTTAATTTGCGCCATACCTTCGTTAATTGCGGTAACTACACCTGTTTCAGTATCGATTGAAATAAACTCCTCGCCTTTTATAAACTCGAAAGTAACCGGAACTCCCTCGACAGAAATGCCACCTAAACCAAAACCGATAGTGGCAGTTTCTACACCACCTAGTTCGAGATAGAACGCAGCAGAAGTCTTTTCACCCAAGGTGTTCACGAAAATGTCGTATTGACTTTCTAAACCGTTAAGCCAAACTGGAACACCGTATTGTTCTACACCCCAAAAATTTTTGTCGAAAGTGCTGTAATCGTTATCCTTGTCGTCAGCGAGCAAGGCAGTAGTATTATATTTTTTAATACCTTTATAAACTTTATTACCGTTGAAGATATCTTCTTCAACGCCCTCGTTTTCTGCATAACCTTCCATCCATTCACGAGCAAGTTTGCCCTCAGACGTATAATAGAAACCTTTTTTCTTTTGAGTATTTGCAGGCGCAATATACTTATAATGCGTTAAAGGCATCCTACCAATACCGTAAACGTCTTGATGAGTGCAAGGGCGAGTATTTGGAACGTGCGCAGTTTGGCCTGAGTTCATATCCCACCAGCCGTTATCTGCGCCCCATAAAGCACCGACCGAAGTAGTGCTCGTGCCATGATCAATACTAGCACCGGGGAATTCTAAAACGACGTTTTTAAGACCTAATGGGATACTGCCACTAGCGGAAATGCCCCCTATGGGAATTTCTTTGTCGCCCATACGGATATACACGTTTTCCATCCAAGCGCGAGTATCTTCTGTAATACCTATACTTGAAACATTAAAAAGAACGGGGTTTTCAGCTGACTTATAAACTTTTACGTTTACAAACCCTGTATTGATTATACGCGCTTTTTCGCCAATGACACCGAAGAAACCTGCGCTGTTAGCATAGAAATCTATATTATAACCTTGACCGTCGAACGTACCCCTAAATCCTTGTACTAGCCAATCTAAGCCTTTACCGCTAGCAGTACCGTTTACGTCGTGCGAGTTTTCCTCGCCTTTTTCAAGAACGATATTGTTCGCTAAAACGTAATAGCCTTTGATAGCCTCAGTCTTACTTGTAAGATTAAGAACAGCAACGTCGTTTTTATCTTTTATAGCTTTGGTAACAAACCTAAAATCAATAGCTTTGTTGTTAACCGTTAAAGTGTAATAATTACCTAAAACCATTGACGACTCAACAGTTCCAGACAATTCACCTATTGTAACGATGTTGCCGTCAACAGTGACCGAGACAGTTTCAGATAGTGCACCACCTACTTTATTAACACCTGTAATTACAGCGCTAGACGCCGTACCAACTGCTTCACCCGCGTTTAATTCCCCCGATTTGTCGAGAGTTTCATAATATCCGCCGAAACGGTTAGGCTCTGCTAAAACTACTTCTTTGGGTGCGTTAAGCAACAAACTGCCAACAACAATAGAAAACGCTAAAACAAGCGCACCTAATTTTTTTATCATTTTTAACTCCTTATCTAAAAAACGTCAAAATTTTTACTAAAATATTTTATCATAAAATACGCTTATAGTAAACAATTTTATAAAAAAATTTGTAAAAAAGTATTCATAGAGATAAAGGATTAAATGTATTAAAAAACGTACTAATTTTAGTCAGCAGAAAATATATAAAAAGTAAACGAAAACCCCGACCAAAAGGTCGGGGTTTTGATTTAGTTAAAGCTTTATCTTTACAGATAAATTAATAACAAGTTGCTCCTATGCGAGATTTACACGCTTGGTGTTAAACCATCAACTACACTGTCATAGCAAGCCTTGAAAATCGGGAATCCTTTTGTAGTATCCCAAACGTCAGTGTTAAACGTAGCATATTTACCGTCGGTAGTAGGCATATCAGCGTAACTGTCGTATCTTTCAATACCTAATACCAAACCACGACGAGTATTATAAATCGTAGCAAAATCAGTATCATTATACTTCGCAGTATCGTTTTCAGCTATTAACGCGTTGTTTTCATCGTATCTATAACCGCCTAAAATACCGAAGTCTTTATTGATATAGTAAGAATTT
>JAZRGZ010000078.1:0-1798 GCA_045644505.1 Christensenellaceae bacterium
GGGTAAAAAAATATATGCCTATTTCAGTAGGTGAAATATTTAGTAACTTGCTTATATTGTTCATTTCACCACTCGTAAAAAGCGACTTGTTTTTTAGTTTTGCGTTTAACGTTCCTTTGTTCATTTGTAAAGCCTCTGCTAATTTCTCTTGTGTATATCCACACTCTCGCATTTTACCTAATAGTTTTGAATGATTAAAACTCACATTTTCACCTCCTGTTTGATATTATGCGGGGGTTGTGACCGCACACCTCATAGCGTACTCGCTAAGCCTGTTGGTGTCCCGCATTAACACCCATTCGGGTGCCACTCTGCGTTAATCTGTGTATTCCTTTTCCATATTTGTAAACATTTCCTCAGTTATACCAGCGTCGGCTAATTCCTTACCGTGCTTTTCTAACTGTCGTAAACCGTACAAATACTGTCTTTTGCGGTACTTTGCTCTTTGCTCAGCCCGTGCAAGTTTTACATAGGGCGATTGTTTAAGGGTTTCTATTTCCTTTTCTACTTGCTCGTCGGTTAACCAGTTCTTAGCCATAATTACACCCCCTTAATCCAGTAACCGTATAAGCTCTTATGTCCAGAGTCCCACGTATCGTAATAAATGCCGTCTACTACCGTTACAATGTGATGTGCTACTCTTAATATGTAAACGCCTGTAGGGTGGTCTTTAGCGAAACGGTCAACCGTTGGGCGTTTTGTTCCTTTGGCGTTGCTTATGCCGTGATATGTAAAGCCCTTACTTACTATGTATTTCTCGTAGCACGGTTTACAGTTAAACGGTACCTGTAGTTCACGGCTTAACGGTTGCATTTCGTCGAATACTTCTAACCAGTCTTTATTAAGAGCTTTGGTTAGCGAACGTATAACGCAGTCGCCGTATTCGTCCTTTAAGTCCTTTTTGTTGGGTTGGTAATACTTATAATTTCTACTTGCCATTTTATTGTCCTCTTTCTTAGTGGTATAGTCCCGTTTTCCCGAACTTGCTATAGACATAATACACCTTTTGTAAACAAATGTCAAGCAAAAATTTCAGTTTTTCGGAACTTTTTTTATTTTATTCAATGAAAAGGTTGCTTTTTCCCGAACTTAGTGGTATTATACAAAAAAGAAAGAGAGGTGGCAAAAATGTATACTGGTATAATCGAAAGTTGCGGGCGACGAATAACAAAGGCATTGAAATTAAGAAAAATGAAACAAACTGAACTTTGCGCTCTTGCAAAAATTCCAAAAAGTTCTCTAAGTTCATATATAAGCGACGCTTACGAGCCAAAACAAGACCGACTATATATGATGGCTGAGGCTTTAGACGTTGACCCTGTGTGGTTAATGGGCTACGACGTTCCAATGGAGCGAGAAAAAAACACCCCCGATAAGATTAAACTTACAGAGGGTGAAGAAATGCTATTAGATTTGTTTAGGCGTATTCCTGTCGAGAGTCAGCAAATGGTTCTCGATATGATAAAGATTGCTCTAAAACCGCACCAATAATAAGTACAGCGGTAAGTAAAGCTTGTTCTGGGTTATCGTTCTCACGAATTATGTTTATTAGTTCTCTTTCATTGTTTGTCATTTGTCTAACTCCTTTCGGTATGTAAAACATCTGTTCGGGCGAATTGTAACATTGACATTTAGATTTTGTCAATGGTTTTCACTGGGAAAATTGTAAAACATTTACAAGTTTAAAATCAATACTCAAATTTGATATTTTAGGTGTCAAATTTGCACATTAGGTAATCAAATTTGCTTTTTAGCGTATCAAATTTGCTTTAAAAAGTATCAAATTTAATAAAAGGTG
>JAZRGZ010000079.1:0-1524 GCA_045644505.1 Christensenellaceae bacterium
TCAATGGAAGCGGTAGCTAACGCTGCAATTCAAGCAGGTGAAAAACCCGAATATATTAACCAACTCACGGGCAAACCTTTCGTAAATATGGCACAGGTAGTTAATTACGAAGAAAAAGGTTTAATAGAATCCGGTCAATACGAAAACCCCAACAGAACCGTAACAATACCTAGCGTTCAAGACGTAACCGGTATCTATTTGGGTGCAAAAAAATTACAAGACACAGAATATACCAAAACTGATACAAGTATTGAATTAACTGAAACCGTGCTCTCTGGTCTAGTACAAGGCAAAGACTATGTTGTCGCAATTTTTGCAAACGACGGTAAGATATATAACACTCCTTTTAAATACGTAGATAAGATTTTAACTAAATCATCTGACTTCTCGTTGTTTGCCGGCGACGGAAAAACAAAGGGTCAAGTAATCGACGGCTACTACATTATGGCTAACGATATAGAACTCGACGGCACGTGGGCTGGTAACTCTTATCCAACTAACGGCACTTCTAATCCACAGGTATTCAAAGGTGTGTTTGACGGTAATGGTCACGTAGCAGAAATAGCACTTAAAGCGTACGGCGTATTTGGGTCAACCAGCGACGCGGTAATTAAAAACGTAGCGTTTATTGTAAAACAAATTCAAACGGCTAATGAATATGGTCGTGCATCGATTTTAGCACACAAGATGAACAATACAGAGGTAATCGACTGTTACTTTGAATACGATATAGATGAAACACAAACTATAAACGTTGGTTGGGCTGGTACTGGTCTCTCGAACGGTGTAGGCTTATATAACTGGGCTAGTGGTTCTGCATACGTTAAGTTTACGAACGTTATATTTGATTCTTCTAAACTACAACTTTCAAATACTGATACTGAAACCGAGAAAAAAGCTTACGCATACGGCTCGCTAGTTTCTGTACCGAATTATGCTAAAACAGAATACAAGCCTGACGAATCTAGTAATACCTATTTGATTACAACTAATAAATACGTAGGTTATTTGGCAAAAGTGTCAAGCACTCCTAGTGGAGCAGTTCAAAGTACAGCTATTACCGGTGTAGCGCAAGTATGGTATGCTTCAAGCGACAAGGATGCGTACGATGCTGATAAGAGCAGTACTACTGTTAAAAAGTTAGTTACAGGTATTGAAAGATACGACAGCTTTGATGGTATGCCTAACGCTAAAAAACCTGGTAATGAAAAAAAATACAGCACGTTTAATACTGATGTTTGGAATTTCTATAAAGGATATCCTCAATTTAAGTCTATCGTAGAAAAAGAAACTAACGAAAATACGAAATTCTTTATAGGAAATTCAGAAACAACCACTGCTAATATAGTAATTGGTCAAGAAACTACCGCTTATGCTACCTATACAGCTTCTGACGAAACGGTTACCTCTTACGAACCGACTAATTTAGTTTCAAGTGACGAAGAAATTATTACCTGTGGCGATAAAGGTAAGATTACTGCGAAAAAAGATGGAAATGCTACGGTTACCGCTACATATAAAATT
>JAZRGZ010000080.1:0-8812 GCA_045644505.1 Christensenellaceae bacterium
CGTTTTATTCACTGTCTTTTTAGTGCTAAATTTTATTGGTTTTGTCTAATAATATTTGTAAAACTTGCAATTTTTAGTATATATTTTTGTCTTTTTTAAGGTTTTTTTGGCTTTTTGAATTTTTATACATAAAAAACCCGAAGTCTTCTTCGGGTTTTTGTAAGGTTTTATCTTTTGTATTTATGTTATCTTATTCTAAACTGTCTATATAAAGTGAAGCGTTGGTTGCCGCAACTCCGCCATCTGCGACTGCGGTTACCACTTGTCTTACCGCCTTAGTTCTGCAATCGCCCGCGACAAACAAGCCTTCGGTTTTAGTTTTACACGTTTCATCTGAAATTATGTAACCGTCTTTGTCGAGGTCTACTAAGTTTTCGTACGCTTTATTATCAGGCACTTGACCAATTGCAACGAATACAGCAGGGATTTCGTGTCGGCAAACGTTCTTGTTTTCGTCAAGATATTCTATTGCCGTTAGCTCGTTTTCGCCTATAAAGTCGATTACGCTTGTATTAGGACGAACTTCTATATTCTCTTTTGCTCTTAGCGCTTTAACTAAACTTGCGTCTCCAAAAAATTTGTCAAATAACGTATACACGTATACTTTTTTACAATACCCTGCCAAAAGCAAACTGTATTGAAGTGCGGTATTAGCGTCACCGATTACTACTACCTCTTGACCTTTATAGAATGCGCCGTCGCAAATTGCACAATAGTACACACCGCGTCCAACTAGGTCTTCCCTATCCGACTTTGTGCGTAAGTGTTTATGTCTTACACCCGCTGCTATAATTACAGACTTTGCTTGATAACTATTATATTCAGTAGTTACTGTAAATATTTTATCGTCGCCTTTCTCAATTTTTATTACTTTTTCAATTTCTACGTCTGCGCCTAGGTCGGTTATTTGGTTGAAGAGATTGTCTGCAAATTCTTCGCCACTAATAGCTTTTATAGACGGATAATTTTCTAGTCTTGGCGAATTTGCTATTTGTCCGCCTAAACTTTCACTTTCCAGAACTAATACTTTCTTGCTGTTTCTTAAAGCGTAGAGCGCCGAGGACATGCCTGCGGCGCCTGCGCCTATAACTATAATGTCGTACATTAGTTTATACTCTCAATATATTTTCTGATTTCACTTGCATTGTCGTAAGATGCTATCTTTGTTCCTTCGGGCACTAAAAGCGTGGGGGCTTTCTTAATGCCGAATTTCACTGCAAGGTCTCTGTTTTCTTCTGCGTTTACGATTTGATATAAAACCCCTGCTTTATCTAACATCATTTTAGAAGTCTTACAGTTAGGACAACCGTTTCTCGTAAAAAGTATGGGTTGGTTTAATTCTAAGGTTTGTTCTTGCTTGGTTTCAGTGCAAGCGCATTGTTCTTTTGCGGTGAACTTAGAATTTTCTACGTCGTAAACTTTACGTTCGCTAAATTCTTGACGCTTACCGTCGTTCCAGTTCTGAACAGGACGATAGTAACCGGTAATTCTACTGTACACCTCTGTGGTTTTACCACAAGTGGGACATTCGTAAATTTCGCCTGCAATATAGCCGTGGTCTGCACATACAGAGTACGTAGGAGACATCGTATAGTAAGGCAATTTGTAGTTTTCTGCAATCTTTCTTACCAAATTTGCAGCCGCTTTCCAATCGGGAAGTTTTTGTCCTAGGAATGCGTGAAATACTGTACCAGAAGTGTAAAGGGTTTGTAAGTCGTCCTGAATATCTAACGCAGTGAAAATATCTTCGGTATAACCTACTGGTAAGTGTGAACTGTTAGTGTAATAAGGCGTCTTATCTGCATCCGATGCACAAATAATGTCGGGATATCTCTTCTTGTCGTGTTTAGCTAGTCTAAACGACGTCGATTCTGCGGGAGTTGCTTCTAAGTTGTATAAATCACCGTAAAGTTCTTGGTAGTCAGACAATTTGTTTCTCATAAAGTTCAATACGTTTTTAGTAAACGATTGAGCTTCTGCGTTGGTTAAGTCTTTGCCTATCCATTTTGCGTTCAAGCACGCTTCGTTCATACCTACCAAACCGATAGTCGAGAAGTGGTTGTTAAACGTTCCTAAATACCTTTTTGTGTAGGGATATAAACCTGCTTCTAACAATTTGGTGATAGTATCTCTCTTTACTTTTAAGCTTCTTGCAGAAACGTCCATTAAATGTTTAAGTCTTTCGTAGAACTCTTCTTCGGTTTTTGCAAGATATGCAATTCTCGGCATATTGATGGTTACTACGCCAACCGAACCCGTGCTTTCACCACTACCAAAGAAACCACCCGATTTTTTGCGGAGTTCTCTTAAATCTAAACGTATACGACAGCACATTGAACGCACGTCTGACGGTTCCATATCCGAATTAATGTAGTTAGAAAAGTAAGGAGTACCGTATTTTGCAGTCATTTCAAATAACAGCTTGTTGTTTTCAGTTTCCGACCAGTCGAAATTGCTGGTGATAGAATAGGTAGGAATAGGATATTGGAATCCTCTGCCGTTTGCATCGCCCTCTATCATTATTTCGATAAACGCTTTGTTTATCATAGCCATTTCTTCTACGCAGTCTTTGTATTTGAAGTCCATTTCTTTACCGCCTACAATTGCGGGAAGTTCTGCTAAGTCGTTAGGAACTACCCAGTCAAGCGTAATGTTGGTAAACGGCGATTGAGTACCCCATCTTGACGGAGTATTTACACCGTAAATGAACGATTGTATGCACTGTTTAACTTCCTTATAGGTAAGGTTATCGACTTTTGCAAACGGAGCGAGATAAGTGTCGAAAGACGAGAACGCTTGCGCACCTGCCCATTCGTTCTGCATAATACCTAAGAAGTTTACCATTTGGTTACATAAGGTCGATAAGTGTCCTGCGGGTGAAGAAGTAATTTTTCCCGGTACACCGCCTAAACCTTCTTTTATGAGTTGTCTAAGCGACCACCCTGCGCAATAACCAGTAAGCATTGATAAGTCGTGAATATGAATATCAGCGTTTCTGTGTGCTTCGGCAATTACTTCGTGGTAAACTTCCGACAACCAGTAGTTTGCCGTAACTGCGCCTGAGTTGGATAGAATTAAACCGCCTACCGAATAGGTTACGGTAGAGTTTTCTTTAACACGCCAGTCTGCAACCTTTAAATAATCGTCTACTACCTTTTTGTAGTCAACCAAGGTATTGCCGATATTTCTTACTTTTTCACGTTGTTTACGATATAAGATGTAACTTTTTGCTACGTCTACGTAACCTGCTTGAATAAGTACCACTTCGGCACTGTCTTGAATATCTTCGACTGTTACAACGTTGTCGACGATTTTCTTTGCAAAGTCGGCTGCAACCCTTAAAGTAAGCATGTTTAAAATGTCTGCCGTATAGTTAGTTTGTTTTGCGTTAAACGCCTTGGATAACGCTACGGAAATCTTCGACATATCGAATTCGACTAACGTTCCGTCTCTTTTCTTTACTTGAAACATAATTTCTCCTCCGTATTTATAATTCCTTTTCAATGAGCCTTATTAATATACCATATAGCTTTAACCTTGTCAACCCTTTTCTCCAACATTTTGTAAAAATTTTTTATATCAACCACAATATATTGTGTTTTTGCAATTTTATGCGTATTTGTTAAAATTATGCAAAAAACCCACGAAAGTTCGTGGGTTTTATTCATTTTTAAATTAAGTTTTATGCTTTTTATTCTGTTTTTTGTTTTATAAGTTGAGGAATTTGCGCTAAAATGACCGCTATAAACACAAGTGCGCAACCCAATATTTCGATATTGTTTAGACGTTCGCTAAGAATTAGCGCACCGCCAATCGACGCGAAAACAGATTCTAAGCTCATCACTATCGAAGCAGTTGCAGGTTTTGAATATTTTTGACCGATTATTTGTAAAGTATACGCTATACCGCTTGAACCTATACCGCTATATAATATAGGTATATACATAGATAAAATATCGCTGATATTAGGTGTTTCAAATATGAACGTGCAAATTAGGGAGAGCACACCCGAAACGTAAAATTGCACACACGACATGGCAATACTGTCTACTTGGTAGTATTTATCTATCACGATTATATGCGCTGTAAAAAATACTGCACATATAAGCCCTAAAAGGTCGGCAAAATATACGCCCGACAGTCCGCTACTGAAACACAAAGCGTACATTCCGCCCATACATACTATAATTGCTAAAATTATAAACGGTTGAATTTTTTTAGACGATATACTGCTAACTAATGCAACCATTACAACGTAAGTTGCCGTTAAAAACGCCGAACGTCCTGACGTTGCAACGCCTTCGGGGTAAAATTCTATTCCAAATTGTTGAAGGTTGGTTGCAAAAAACAACACCACCCCACATACTGTGCCTGCAATTACCGTCTGACTTTTAGTAATTTTTTTCCCAGTTTCAGTAGTTTTTTCTAAAATAGGATTTTTAGTAAATGCTTTTCTTATAAATAAAAATACTGTTAAAAACAAACCGCCTATTAAAAGCCGTATACCGTTATACGTAAACGGTTGAACTATTCCCGACGCGGACGATTGCGCCACAAACGACATACCCCATATAAACGCGGTAATCAGTAATATTAAAGTGCCTTTTATCTCTTTCATGTAACGTGACCCTTTGTTTATATTTTCTACAATTAAAAGATGCCGAAATTGTTCGGCATCTTTTTATTTTGTTTTAATTGAACATTGAACTCAGTTTAACGATTTTTGCAAGCCCTTTTTTTAATAATAGCGCATCGCTCTTATACGGCTCATAATATTTAACTTGTTCAAAGTCTGCCTTTTTCTTTACTCCGTCGAGCATTTTTTCTACAAGTTCAATAGCGTATTTAGCTCCACGTCCTGATTTAACCTTTACCATCATAGGCGTGTCGGCGTATTTTTTTATATCGCCCACGTTTTTAGGATAGTATTTAGTATTAGTGTATTCATCAGGGTTAAGAGCAAGATACAATACTAAGGTTTTGCCTCTTATACCGAACTTTGCCAAGACTTTTCTTCCGAGATTAAACGTATCGCTAGAAAAACTTACGCGAGAATTAACTTTTTTGTAAGATAAGATTACGTTCTTAACGTCGCTGTAATAACCCTGAACCTCTTTATCCGTTTGACAAAGCTTACCGATAAAACTCTTTTTAACGTAAGCGCCTTCTAGGAGTTCTGCGGGTATTTCGTGTTCTACGTAATCTACAAGGTCAGTGGGCTCTTTTTTGGGTATACCGTCAAGCATTACGTCTATTAATTCAAGAGCGTATTTTAAGCCACGGTTTGATTTAACCTTTACCATCATAGGCGTATCTGCGTATTTTTTCTTATCAGACACGTCTTTCGGGTTATATTTGGTATTTAAATAACTTTCAACGTCTAACGCTAGATATAACACCAAAGTTTTACCTCTAAATCCGATTTTAGACACCGACTTTCTTCCGAGATTAAATCTGTCATAAGAACGACTAACCTTAGATTTAATTTTCTTGTATCCTAGTAAGGTATGTTTAATTTGGTTGTAATAACCTTGAACTTGTTCGTCAGAAGACGCAAGTTTTTGCATAAACGTCTTTCTAGCGACAGGTTCTGAAAGTTCAAACGCAGTGAATGCGCTTTCGTCGATTTCGGGACGGCGCTCGTTAGCACTGACGTATTGATAAGATTTCGGAACGTCTTTAAACCATATCATATCGTTATCTTGATGTTCGAATACGTGATATAAAGTACAACAATTTGCGCAAACGTAATCGTCGTCAACAACCGAAATAAGATTAGAACCACAAACTGGGCAGTATCTAGCATGCATAAATGACGAACCAACGCCTAATAAGAAGCAAGACTTAACTGCTTTAACTAATATATCTACCGAACTTGCCAAAGTCGGCTCTACGTATACAGCGTTAAATTCGGGTATTTCCTCTAAATCGTTAACGATAAAGGTCTTTACTACGTCGTCCTTATCTACTATTTTGTTTATGTAAGCCGTTAAGTTTTCAAAACCTTCTATTTTAGAAGTAGCATCCGAGCAAAGTGCTTTAAAACGATACTTAGCAAAGTTCCCGTCTTCAACTTTTACTGTCATGATAACGCCACCTTCTTCTTGGGTTAACGTTACTTTGAATACGCCTTTTTCTAAGTTGATTTTACTAAATCTAATAACCGCTGAATTGGTAATACCGATTTTTTCAGTATCTTCGGTTACAACGAAACCTAACCTATCTAATGCACCTAAAAGGTTTACGGTAACGTATCCTAAATACATACCTTCTTCGGTTTGGAAAGACGGGTCTTTATTGAGATAGTTGAGATAGAAGTTATAGCAATTGTAGTAATTGATATCCTTTGTCAAGATATTGGTGGGTTTTAAGCCTATCGGATTGAATTTACCTTCTTTTTTACAAGCCTTATATAAAGGCTTGCTCTTTAACGAAATCAACCATTTTTTGGTTTTAATTAATGAACGCAACACTTTTACGGTAGCGTTGTCGTCGGTAATCAGTACGGGTAATTGTTCGCCCATAAAGTCAACGTATTGGTGGGTTGTAAATAAGCTTTCACCTTCACCGCCCATCTTTCTGTTAACAGTTTCTACCGACAATGCTAGTTCGTGGATTTTTTTAGATACCTCTAATAAAACTTCGTCGATTATAAAGCAAATAAATTTGTTTTCGTAGATAGCTACGTCGTCTTCAAAAGCAAAAGAGTGAACGTATTCAGGCGACGGCTGACCGTCTTTAATTCTCCATAACTTTTCGTCTTTATAAGTTGACCTTAAAGTGTTAGTGTCGAATTTTGAAGCCGATTCAGCGTGCATTACTACGCTTTCCTTTTTTAAGTGCAAGCGTGGCTCTTTGAATATTGCACGTATACTGTCTAAAAGTGTTTCAAAGTCGTCGGCAAAAACGAAATCGTTGTTTACGACTTGCGCTTCGCCTTCTTCTATCGTGTAACCGAATCCCCCGTTTTTAAGGTCTTCAATTAAAGTAGCAGGAGCAACTCTGTAACGGCAGTTAGCAAGTTTACGCGTAAAAGTTTTTAAAATGCTAAGGCTGTCATTTTTCATAATTAATTAAACCAACCTTTTAGTGAATTTTGCAATAAGTTTTTCAGTTTCTTTGAAAACGTCTTTACCGTAAGTAGCCGTAATTAGTTTAGATAGTTTTAAGAGTTCGTCTTTTACAAAATCTTCAAACATGCCGTCTACCTTGCGTAAAATTTTACGAGCAAACATAAAGTCTAACGCTTCTTCCTTAGTTCCGCCGAGCGCAACGTATACGGGAACGAACGATTCGATTTGAACCATAATTCTGTTACCGAAACGAACGTCGAACGCATCTTTTACAAAGTCGCAAACTTTTAAGAACTTTTCAATATCTTTTTTAGAAAGACGTTTGGTTTTATCTAATTTTGCCTGTTCAAACATTTGGCAAAGTTTTTCGGCAGAAACGTTAATTTCGTCTGATTTGTAATCAGTAGTAATGGGCATGAATTTTTCTTCAAAATCAATTACAACGGCACGGTCGTAAACCTTGTCGGTAATGGTAAACGTTGAGTCGTCGGTGTTAGCCGTACCAACAAACCATGTATTAGTAGGAACGGTTACACAGCCGTTTTGAAGTTTTTTGGGTAAAGTTTGACCCGTTTGTATTTCGTGAACTCTAATCTTCCAGTCTTCCGAAGGATATTCCATAACCGATAAGAAATCAGCAAAGTAATATTCAATGCGAGATAGGTTCATTTCGTCTAACACCATTAAGTTAGCTTTATCAGTGTACGATGCAGCATAAAGATTTTCTAAAAATTGGGTTGTCTTAAAAGTTTTAGCAAATTCACTGTAAAAACCTAGCACGTCGCTCTTATCTTTCCACGTAGCTTGAACGGGAGCAAAGAACGCCTTAGAGTTAGTAAATTCAGAAAACATTCTGGGAAGCATTGATTTACCAGTACCGCTGAGCCCCTCTAAAATTATTAGACGGGAAGTAGCCAAACCTGCAAGGAAATTTCTAATTAACGGTAACCCGTAGTAAATGTTGTGCTTATTGCAAGCAAAAGACTGAAACTGCAACGCTAAATCTTCGAGAGAAATTTCATCACTTTCAGTTTGTTCTTGTTCGCCTGCACAGTCAATTTTAACTAATGAAGGGAAAATTCTTTCTGCGGAGGTTAAGGGATAATCGTATGCGTTGAAATCACCCGTTACGCCAGCTTGTAAAGCGTTGTAGGAATTATCTTTGATTGCGATGTCCTTAGAAAAATTCTTAACACCGTTGAAAAGTAAAGCGAGAAGATATACGATTAGTCTAACAAGATAAACTACGGCAATTGCTAGGATAGGAACAATTACGATAAACAATAAGCAAATTAAAACCGAATAAACGAGGTTTAAGAAAACGCCCGCCGATTGACTGACCTTATCGAACGCCCCAAGCATATACGCAACGAAAGTAAGAGCGCCACAAAAAACCAAAATTACAAAATAATATAAAATCTTAGCCCCTATGTTACCTTTCTTATCACCTATGATTGCGCGTTCAAACATATTACCAAGCGTGAAAAATGCGATAGTGCCTACTACAAAAAAGAAAAGTATCCACGCGCCACGCAAAATGTTTAATCTTTCAATTTTAAACGTAGACATGAAAGATTCAACAACGTTACTTTCGAGAAAAGAAAGGTATTGTTGACGAATTCCGTTTCCCTTATCAAGCATAAACATTCCGAGAATTGATAATGCAAGAACGAGAAGAACGGTAATACCCCTTGCCGTTCTCGACCTAAAAATTTGCACCAGTTTTCTGTAAACGGGTG
>JAZRGZ010000081.1:0-5333 GCA_045644505.1 Christensenellaceae bacterium
CTTCTTGTAAAGCTTTGGACGGGTCTTGCATAACCTTGAACTCTTTGCCCTCTATTGCTTGCTGAACAAACCTTGCATATCCGTCTATATAATATCGAACCGTGTAATATTCTAAAACGGTAATATCAGCGTCTATTCTTAAATGGTTAGATGGCATTGTCTCGGGAACGTTTATCCAACCGTTAAACGCGATATTTTCAGGTAAAGTACCTTGCGGTTTAGTAGGCGGAGTTACGGGTTTACCCTGTAATACCATTTGCGAGAAATTAAACTCTCCGTATACGTAATAGTAAACGTTATAGTAACTTAAATTCTCAACGTCCGCGTGAACGGTTACGTCATACGCGGGCATTTGCGTAGGTTCGTTTAACCAACCCTTAAATACTATGGTTTCGGGAAGATTAGTCGGTTTAGCTAAGGGTGTAACCTCTTGACTTTCTTTATATTCTACCGTTTGTACTAGTTTTGAATTTATGTAGTAGTTTATAGCGTAAGTCTTTAAAAGTTTTGTACTACCGGTAACTACTACCGTTTGCGCGGGCATAATTTCAGGGATTTCCGACCAGCCTAAGAAAATTCTGTCGACATCACATTCGGGTGTGCCGAGAGGAGTTATAGTCGCACCGTACTCTACCCGAACAGTTTGATGCATAAAACCGTCTAAATAATATATAATTGCGTACTCGTTTACTGTAAATTTAGCGTAAACTTTTACTACTTCTGTTATCGGATTATTAAAACTAAAAGCAACAGTGCAGTCTTTATCTAAATACCAACCAGCAAACGTATGTCCCGTTTTAGACGGAGCAGAAACAACTTTCGGATATTCTCCGTAATACATACTTTGAACAGCCACTTGTTCGTTACCATTAATAAAGGTTACGCTAACCGAAATGCGCTCATAGTTTGCATAAACTACTAAATTTTCAGTAACTACCGCAGTGTTTTGACTCCAACCTAAGAAGTCGTAACCAGTTTTATAAGTTTCTTCTTCGGTTGGCGTGGTAGCGGGTTTACCGTGTTCTACTTCTACTGGTTTATATTCGTCTTCGCCGTAATAGAAAGTTACAATGTATTTGTTTATTTTAAAAATAGCGTTTATTTCTAAATTAGTCGTAACGTTAGAAGCCTGCTTATCCCAACCGATAAAAGTGTAGCCGTCTTTTTGTGGAATACCGGGCGCAGTTACGCTACTTTCGTCTTTAACCATATACTCGAAGTACACTTCTCCGTCAACCTTAAACGTTACCGTGTGGTATGCTTCGGGTTTATCTTCCCACTTAGCGTACAAGTTAACGTCTTGCGTTATGGGTGTAGCAAAATCGAAAACGTTGCTATAAGCTTCATCTTTGTACCAACCACCAAATATTTTATCACCGTTTGTATAGGTATAACTTGGAGCGTAATTGCCGTGGTTTACTTCTATTGTCTGTTTTAGTCCAGTTTCGTCGTAGAAGCTTACGTTATACTTTATCGCGGTATATTCAGCGATAAAAGTTACGTCTTTAATAATAGTTTTATAAGCGTCTTTTGAGGTTGTCTTACCGTCAGACCAACCGTCGAAAGTATAACCTACTTTTTCGCTTAGCTTAGGTTCTTTTGCCGATTTGCCGTATTCAACGTACTGAGTCGAGCCGATTATTTTGTTATATTCGTCATAAAACATTACGGCAAAGGTTTTAATGCGGTATATTGCGTGAATTTCAGTGTCTTTTTCGATATTTTTAAGCGGTCTGTCCCAACCGATAAAATCATATCCCTCTTTTTCGGGAACTTGGGTTTTAGGTTCGGTCGCCGAGCCACCGTATTTTACCTTTTGAGTTTCTAACGGTTTGCCGTCTACAATAAAATTTACGTCATACTCGTCTATAACGTACGTGGGATAAATTTTCATATCCTTTGTAACGCAAGAAAAGTCTTCCGACCAACCGTCAAACGTATAACCGTATCTCGACGGACTACCCGGAACTATTGCAGAAAGACCTTCTTCTATTCTTTGAGTTCCACCGTACTGAATTCCGTCGTACGTATAAAAGGTTACGTTGTACTTGGGTTTTTCTTTGGAAACAAACTTAGCAACGAGAGTTATATCTTCCGACACCTCAGAGTGAAAATCGTAAGCAACGTCTGTATCCTTAACATACCAACCAATAAAATTGTAATTTTCTTTTTCAGGAATAGTTGTCGGGAATTTTACCGTGCCACCGTATTTTATCTGTTGAGGTTCTGCAAAAGACTGACCTTCACTTTCAAAGGTTACCGTATATTCGTTAGGAGTATAAATCATTTTGATAACCGTTTCTTTGGTGATAGGACTACCGTCGTAATCGTAACCGCTGAACGTATAATGTTCAACCATAGGAACTTGCGCTTGACTGGGCAAACTAACCGTTTCACCGTGAGTTACCTTAATCTTGCTGTACTCTTCACCGTCGAATTTAAGAACGCTAACTAAATACTCTTTGTCTTCTAAAACAGCGTTTACGGTTAGGTTTTTCGTAATTATACTAAAATCTTCGTCCCAACCTTTCAACTTTTTCCCAGCAGGAAGATTAAGACTAGTAGGTGCTATTGCGTTTTTGCCTTGTTCAACTTCCTGAACGTTTACTATTTCGTCGTTTACTTTAAAAGTTACTTTGAAATATTTTATAATTTCTTTCCATTTAGCAGTTAGGGTTAAATCGCTCGTAATAGTTTCGGTTACGAAAGAAAACCTTTCAATCTCTTCCTGACCTTCTTCCTTTATTCCCCAATACTCGAATATGCTACCGTTTTTAAGGGGTGTTTCGGGAATTACCATTATCTTTTTACCGTCAACAACTTTTATGGTTTCGTAAACTTCGCCATCAACAATAAAATTTACAGTGTGAAGCGTTGTATTTTCTTCCGCAAAACCGATAACCGTGCTAAGTGCAAAACAAGGAATTGCTAAAATCAACAAGAAAAATAATGCTATAATTTTCTTTTTCATTTTATTTTACCTCCACTGCATAAAGAGTTAAGTCCGCTGTAATTGGTGTGCTAAATTCAAAAACTTTGAATTTGTTTTCACTTTCATCAAAGTAACACCAATCGTAAGTTTTACCTTCTTGGTCTTCGTACCCAGGAATTGCAGTAGCAATGCTACCTTTTTCTACGTACTGAACTGTTCCGTATTGAACAAATCCTGTGCCGTCGTCTATTTTAAATTCTACCATGTATACCGACGTGTCTTCGTAAGGTTCAAACTTAGCGTAAAGTATTAAGTCATATGCGACGCTTGCAGTTTTATCATATTCAATCGCTTCATTTGATACGTACCAATATTTAAATACGTGTCCTGCTTTTGTCGCCGTGATATAGTTAATTGCTTTGCCGTATTCTATCTCTTGTTCGGCAAATTGTTCGCCGTCTACCATAAAGGTTACGTTAAAGGTTAGAATTTCGTACGTTGCAGTTATCGTTAACTCTTCGGTAACGTTGTCAAACGTTTTATCCCAGCCGGTAAAGTCGTATCCCGCTCTCGTCGGATTTTCGGGCGCTACTGCCGAGCCACCGTATTCTACAATTTGCTCATTTTTTAGGCCACCGTCTATTTCTACTTGTAATGTAGTACTGTCATAGTCTTTGAACACTACCTTAAAGGTATTAATTTTATACTGAGCGTAAAGATTTAAGTTTTCGGTAATTACAGTATTAAAATCAAACTCTTCGTATTCACCTTCGCTTATTTCATAAGCCCAATAGTTAAAGGTATAACCTTCTCTTTCAAGTTTACCGATATCGCTTACCAATTCTCCCTCTTTTACCGATTGCGTTATATGTTCAACATATTCTTGACCGTTGTAATCATAGAAGATAACGTTGTAATAGTTAATAACTTCTACTTCAAACTTAGCATATATGATAATAGTTCTAGAATTGGGATTGGTTATTTGAGTTTTTTCAAAATCGAAACGATTTTCAAGATTTTCGTCAGCATACCAACCTACAAACCCTGCTTTATCAGGTGTTTCAGGAACGGATATTTTAGAACCGTATTCCACGTTTTCATATCTACCGAGTTCTTTCTCTTCTTCTATATCCCAGAATACTACTGTATACTTATGTATTTTATAAGTTGCAGTTATCGTTAAATCTTCGGTAACCTTATCAAACGCTTTATCCCAGCAGTCAAAGTCGTATCCCGTTCTCGTCGGATTTTCGGGCGCTACTGCCGAGCCACCGTATTCTACAATTTGCTCATTTTTTAAGCCACCGTCTATTTCTACTTGTAATGTAGTACTGTTATAGTCTTTGAACACTACCTTAAAGGTATTGATTTCATACTGAGCGTAAAGTTTTAATTCTTCGGCAATTACAGTAGTAAAATCAAACTCTTCGTACACCCCTTCGGTTTTTTCGTAAGCCCAGCAGATAAAGGTATGCCCTATCTTTTCGGGGTCGTTGGGAGCGCTTACCGTACTGTTCTTTTCAATTTCTTCGGTACGTAAAACGGTTTCAACATTATCTATGAGTTCGACGAAGCTTACAGTAACTGTTTGTTCGGGTTCCTCTATCCAGATTGCAAGTAAGTCTATGTTTTTGGTTAACGCTTGATTAAAATCAAATTCTACGTTTTGATTGTCGAAATACACCCACTTTACAAATAAATAGTTTTCTTTTGTGGGATTATCAGGTTTAACTGGCTTCTCGTTATATTTTATTTGGATAGTGTTTATAAGATTTTGTTCGGATTTTTCGTTTTCCCTATAAAGTCTTATTTTTAAATCTATGGGGTTATACACTGCTATTACGTTTAAATCTTTATTAACTACTATGCTTTCGTCAAACTTTTCGTAATTGTTCGATTCCGTATCTAAATACACCCAACCACCAAAGGTATATCCCGTTTTATCGTTTGCGTTTTGAATATCCGCTAACGTCTTTCCTTCTTCTACTGGTTGCGTATCACCGATTTGCGTTATTCCATCTTCGTCAAAGAACCTAACCTCGTAATAAACTTTGTCTTTTTCCGTTTTTGCATATAGCGTAATGTTTTCAGTAACCTTACTGTTCTTAAAGTCGTATGCTATATCTTCGTCAGTAAACCATCCTTTAAAAATATAACCTTCTTTTGTATACTCATAACTATTTACGGAAGTGTTATAATCTACCGTTTCTTTATGCACAGTGTCGTTACCGTCCTTAAAGTAAACGGTGCGCTCTTCGGCAACGAATTTTGCAATCAACTCTAAATCACCCGTCATTGTAAAGGTGTAAGTTGCACCTGCATTAATAATTTTTTCGTCTTCTATATACCAACCGTCGAAGTCGTACCCTGTCTTTTCAGTTGCCGTTACGGTTACCGACGT
>JAZRGZ010000082.1:0-57750 GCA_045644505.1 Christensenellaceae bacterium
CCAAGCGTGCACGTTAGACCACTCTGACATCTCTCCGTGTTCTAAACGTATAATAATTTACCATACTTTTTTCTTTTTTGCAAGTTAAATTCATATTTATTGAAATTTTTTTATACAAGTAATAAAATTTATTTAAAATACCATCTTGACGATACGCTGATTATAATATATAATAGAAACATAAATATTTAGGAGGGTTTTAGTTATGGCTAAAAGAGATTATTTCGGTTTGGATTATTTAGTGAGCGTTATTCTTGCTATTATTCCTGTTACTTCATGGTTGTTGGGTGCTATTACCCGTTTGCAGGAAGGCAAACTTGTTGCTTTCGTTATTAGACTCGTTTTCGGGTTTACTCTCGTTTGGGTATTAGACCTTATTTCAATGATACTTTCTAAACGTATTTGCAGTTTTATGTTCTTAATCTAAAACGTAACACAATTATAAAGGTGGCTTTTAACTAAAAGCCACCTTTTTTATTTTAAAAATTTATCTAAATATGGTTTAATATCTTCTATTGGTAAACCTATAACGTTATTTAAACTTCCCCTATATTCCTTAACCAAATTAAAACCGTCTTGAATACCGTAACTACCTGCTTTATCTAACGGTAAACCTGTATTTACGTATTCGGTAATCAAATTATCAGTCAATTGGTTAAACGTAACCGACGTAGTAACGCTATTTACCATCTTTTGGTCTTTTTTTATAATTGCGTAAGCAGTTATTACTTGGTGAGTTTTACCCGACAATTTTTTAAGCATATTTATCGCATCGGTTTTATTTTTAGGTTTGCCTAAAATTTCGCCCTCTAAACAAACAACGGTATCTGCGCCAAGCACGACTGCCCTTTGGTCTCTCAACTTATCGAAAACGTCTTGCGCTTTACTAAGCGCATAAAATTCAACAGTTTTTTTAGGAGTTTCTTTTTCGCCTATCTCGTCAAACGTTGACGGAATTACCGAAAATTCGTAACCGTATTTAGTTAAAATTTCTTTTCGTCTTGGCGAATTACTTGCTAAAATCAGTTTCATACCCTTATTATATAACTTTTTTGAATTTTTTCAAATTAAATTTAGACAATTTTACATTTTAGCGTTATAATAATCTAAAAATAAGGAAAGTTGTACATATGTTTAAGTATACACCCATAGCGCATATAAAAACCGATTTTAAAGAAAAATTCGGAATACCCCGCCAAAGCGGTAGGGTTAAAAATGCGATAGGAAAAATCATTTTCACCCCAGAATTTAATAACCCCGATTATATACGACGTATAGACGAATTTAATTATTTATGGTTAGTGTTTGATTTTTCGCTTGCGCATAAAAGTACGCCGTCAGCAACCGTCCGCCCACCCCGACTCGGTGGAAACGAAAGAGTAGGTGTTTTTGCAACGCGCGCCCCGTTTAGACCTAACCCCGTGGGGTTATCGTGCGTTAGGTTAGAAAGAGTAGAAAATACAGTAGACGGTATTTCTTTAATCGTTTCAGGCGTGGACTTATTAGACGGCACACCGATTATCGATATAAAGCCGTATATACCCTCCACCGACTGTCATAACGACGCTATCGGTGGATACGCTGAACAGTTTACAGATTATAAATTAAAGGTCGATTTCCCCGAAGATTTATTATCGGTAGTTGCTCCCGACAAACGTGAAGTTTTGATTGACGTTTTATCGGAAGACCCTCGCCCGTCATATCAGAACGACGATAGAAGTTACGGTTTAAGTTTTGACGTATACAATATTACCTTTACCGTTAAAGACGACACCCTTACAGTTTCTAGCGTGCAAATTAGAAAATAGAATAAATAAAGCCGAAACTCAATGAGGTTTTCGGCTTTATATTTTTTTAAATTTTATTTGTTTTTATTTTTTTGAAAAGGCGCAGAGGCTAGTAAGTCCTGCGAGTGCAGAAGTTATTCCGCCTATAATCGAGCCGATTGCTAAACTGAAATTTTCTTTGAAAAGAAGTGTAATTTCAGGTAATACCACAAAAGACGGTGCTAAGAAAAACAACACAGCCGAAGCAATAAACGCGCCTGCTGAAATGAATGCAAACAATTTGTTTCCGTTATCTAAATAACTGAGAGTCGAGAAAACTACGCCACCAAGCGCTAACAAGTACGGTAAAAGACTCATAATAGAGAATTCTAAAACCGACATTTTGACTAAACTTCCTTCGGTTAAGCCAAAAGACGTTTGCAAGCCCGTATAACCAGTCACGTTTTCTAGTTTTTCTACGCCTTTAATAGCCGAATAGTTTACTGCCGTTAAAAATATCATAACGACTGATACTAAACCTAAAACCGCCGATAAAAGGGGTAAATAATTTTTCTTTTGCTGTTTCTTTTTTGCCATAACAATACTCCTTTAATTAATGGTTTTTTATATATCTATGCCTAGATATATTTTATCTAATTATATAATACAGTCGACGACTTGTCAATATCAAAATTTAAAAGAGCAATCTTTGTTTTGATTGCTCTTTTAAGGTTTTAATATTTAACGCTATATAAAATATCTTCGTAATTTGGATATGGCTGGAAGTCTTTTCCTATTAAAAGTTCCATAGCATCCGCGCAATTTCTCAAATCCGCCATATCTTTAAGAATAATGCTTTCACAATACTTTGCCTTTTTGAGATTGTCCCAGTTAGTGTTGAAACCATCTGTATCTTTTCTTAAAGCGTCTAAACTTACCGCGAATTTGTCTGAGAGCGCCGATAATTTACTTATAATACTTTCTTCTAATTTGGTAGAAAGTTTTTCGCTAAATTGTTTCTTTTTATTGAGTTCTGCCAAAATAAATTTCTCGTATTTGATAACTGCCGGAGCAATTTCTTTGCTTGCCATATCTATTGCTGTAAGCGCTTCAATAATAACGATATTTACGTAATTTTCAAGCAAAATTTCCATTCTGGAAATAACTTCGCTACTAGATAAAACTTTATGTTTTTCAAAGAGCTCGATATTTTTCTTTTCGGCGTAACGAGGCAATGCCTGAACGGTTGTTTTTAAATTAGAAAGTCCGCGTTTTTTTGCCTCTTTTCCCCACTCTACCGAATAATTGTTGCCAGAGAAAATTATACGTTTATGATTTTTAACGGTTTGCTTTAACAGTTTTTCAAGTGCGGTGTTAAAGTCGTCAGCCTTTTCGAGTTCGTCGGCGAATTTTGACAATTCCTCAGCGACGATAGTGTTTAATATAAAGTTAGGACAAGCAATATTAGCCGAAGAACCTACCATTCTGAACTCGAACTTGTTACCGGTAAACGCAAACGGAGAAGTTCTGTTCCTGTCGGTTGAGTCCTTCTTTATGGTAGGAAGCACCGAAACACCGATTTTTAGATTTCCCATATCTTTTGCGCTATACTTTGTACCATTTTCAATTGCACCGAGAATAGCATCGAATTCTTCGCCAAGGTATATGGATATAATCGCGGGAGGCGCTTCGTCTGCGCCAAGTCTGTGGTCGTTACCCGCAGAAGCTACGCTAATTCTAAGCAAATCTTGATATTCGTCCACGCCTTTTATTACAGCCAGCAAGAAAAGTAAGAACTGTGCGTTTTCCATAGGCGTGTCACCCGGTTCAAGCAAGTTTTCGCCCAAATCGGTTGATAATGACCAGTTGTTGTGCTTACCGCTACCGTTAACCGATTCAAACGGTTTCTCGTGAAGTAAGCATACTAAACCGTGACGGTTAGCAACGCGTTTCATTATTTCCATGGTCATCTGATTTTGGTCGGTAGAAACGTTTGCTGACGTGTACACTGATGCAAGCTCGTGTTGAGCGGGCGCTACTTCGTTGTGTTCGGTTTTAGCGTACACACCGAGTTTCCAAAGTTCAGAATCCAACTCTTTCATAAACGACGCAACTCTTTCTTTGATAGCACCGTAATAGTGGTCTTCTAATTCCTGTCCCTTAGACGGACGAGCGCCAAACAACGTTCTTCCGCAATGTATAAGGTCTAAACGTTTTTCGTACACGTTTTTGTCTATAAGGAAATATTCCTGTTCTGCGCCTGCGGTAGGAGTAACCTTTTTAACGTTGTCTTTTCCGAACAACTTTAATACCCTTAACGCCTCTTTATTAAGCGCTTCCATAGAACGGAGTAAAGGTGTCTTTTTGTCAAGAGCCTCACCACCATAAGAACAATACGCAGTGGGAATATACAAACTGCCGTCTTTTACGAAAGCGTATGACGTGGGGTCCCACGCAGTATAACCACGCGCTTCAAAAGTTGCGCGAAGTCCACCCGACGGAAAGCTGGACGCGTCCGACTCTCCACGTACCAAAGAATTTTCAGAGAATTTCATTATAACGTCGCCGTTACCCGACGGTTCGATAAAACTGTTATGTTTTTCTGCGGTAATGCCTGTCATCGGTTGGAACCAATGCGTAAAATGAGTAGCGCCTTTTTCTATCGCCCACTCTTTCATAACGTTTGCAACCGTCTTCGCGTCTTTTGACGAAAGCGGTGCCACTCCTTCCATCGCGTTACAAACTGCTTCGTACGCGTCTTTGGGAAGACGCTCTTTCATTACCTTGTCGTTAAACACCATTGAACCGAAAATTTCCGGTATGTTGACTTTTTCCATCTGTACACCCAAATTTTAATCTTTTTTAGATTTTATCAAATTAAACGCGCCTTGTCAATAATTTATCACCGTTTGTAACTTTAATAAAGTATATATGTTAAAAATTTAATCTTATATAATGCTATTTTTTTATCACGAATAATTGACAACGTTAACATAAAAATTTATAATAATATCAATGAATTATTTACCACACTTCGGAGGAAATTAAATGTTACCTAACGTTAGACCCGAAAACATGCAGAGAATTACTACAATCGAACTTGCTAACGCTTTTATAGACGAACAAGTAAAAGAAATTAGAGAGCAAGTAAAAGACAAAAAAGTTTTACTAGCACTATCTGGCGGTGTAGACTCATCAGTAGTCGCTGCTCTATTAATTAAGGCTATTGGCAAACAACTCGTTTGCGTACACGTTAACCACGGCTTAATGAGAAAAGGAGAAAGCGAACAAGTTGTTGAAGTTTTCGGAAAAGAACTCGATGCTAACCTTATCTACGTTGACGCTACCGACCGTTTCCTTGATTTACTAAAAGGTGTTTCAGCACCCGAACAAAAAAGGAAAATCATCGGCGGTGAGTTCATTAAAGTATTCGACGAGGAGGCGTCTAAATTAAAAGGCATTTCTTTCCTTGCGCAAGGGACAATCTACCCCGATATCATTGAAAGCGACAGCGTAAAAGCCCACCACAACGTTGGCGGTCTTCCGGAAGATATGCAGTTTGAACTAGTTGAACCCGTTAGACTTTTATATAAAGACGAAGTAAGAGTAGTAGGCTCAGCCTTAGGTTTACCTGACAATATGGTATACCGTCAACCTTTCCCCGGTCCCGGTCTTGGCGTTAGATGTTTAGGCGCTATCACACGTGACAGACTACACGCTTTACGCGAAGCCGACGCTATTTTAAGAGAAGAGTTTGAAATTAACGGTTTAGCAGGCAAAGTTTGGCAATATTTTATCGCCGTTCCCGATATGAAAAGCGTAGGCGTTAAAAACGACAAACGTTACGAAGGCTGGCCCGCAATTATCAGAGCGGTTAACACCGTTGACGCTATGACCGCTACCATTGAAGAAATTCCTTACGCTTTATTGCATAAGATTACTGATAGAATTACCAAAGAAGTAGACGGTATCAATAGAGTATTATTAGACCTAACACCCAAGCCCATCGGCACAATCGAGTGGGAATAAAATTAAAAAAAGAAAACAACGGCATGCAAATACGCTTGCCGTTTATTTTTTGAAAAACTAATTTTTATAAAACTTAATAAATTATGCTTGACAAGTTTAATACTTCGTGATACGATGTATTATATTAAAAGAGGTATAAGATGGACGTTCAATTAAAAAAAGGATTACTCGACGTTTGTGTTTTGACTGCAATCAAGACGGAAGAATCGTACGGGTATAAGATTATCAAAGACGTAAAACCGTATATGGATATGTCGGAATCTACTCTATACACAATATTAAAGAGATTGGAACTTTCTAAATTTCTTACGGTTAAGTCGGTTGAGCACGACGGCAGGCTTAGGAAATATTATCGCATTACTGATTTAGGATTAAAGCGCTTAGAGGAATTCAAAACAGAATGGCGTGAAGTTATGTGCATATATCAATTCGTTGCAGGAGGAGATACCGATAATGAACAAATATGAGTTTTTATATAAATTAGAACGCAAGTTGTCAGGTTTACCTAAAAAGGAAGTTAACGAACGTCTTGCCTTTTATACCGAGATGATTGACGACCTTATAGAAGAAGGCTTAACTGAAAGTGACGCCTTAAATAAAATCGGTAGCGTAGAAGATATTGCCAGACAAATTACCGAAGAAATTCCGCTTGGTAAAATCATAATCGATAAAGTTACACCTAAAAGAAAACTTACGGCTTGGGAAATTGTATTATTAGTAGTCGGCTCACCCATTTGGTTTTCCTTACTTATTTCCTTGCTTGCCGTTATTTTTTCAGTATACGTAAGTATTTGGGCAGTGGTCGTATCGTGTTGGTCGGTATTCGTTTCGTTAGCCGTAACGTCGCCGGTAATGCTCGTTTACTTTGTAGTTTTATTGTTTGGCGCAAATTTACCAACGGCAATCGCTTCACTTTCTATTTGTGTCGTTGCGTTTGGACTAAGCTTGTTGCTTTTCGTGTTGTGTAAACTTTTAACAAAAACGATTGCTAAACTTACCGTAGTCATTTTAAGGACTATTAAAAGTGCGTTTATTAAAAAGGATGATAGATTATGAATAGATTTCCCAAATTAGAAGTAAACTTAGATGCTATAAAACAAAATTCTTTCGCCGTTTGTTCAAAGTGTAATAGATACGACATAGACATTGCGGGCGTAATAAAATTTTCCGACGCCGACGTTAAAATTGCAAAAGCATATTTAGATGGTGGTTGCAGTCAAATTGGCGTTTCTCGGGCAAGCCATCTAAAAAAACTAAAAAATGCACTGCCCACCGTAAAGACGTTACTTCTTCGTGCGCCTATGAACTCTGAACTAAGCACTGTCGTAAATTACGCCGATTTAAGCTTGCACTCTGATATAGACATACTTCGTAAACTTAATAAAACTGCAAAAATTCTTAATAAAAAGTCTCACGTAATTTTAATGCTAGACGTAGGCGATTTAAGAGAAGGGGTAGAAACGGTTGACGAACTAGTCGACCTTGCTAATAAGGTTGAGTTAGATATGAAAAATCTTCAACTTGACGGTATAGGCACGGGTTTTGCATGTTTATCGGGTGTTCTTCCTGATAAGGAAAAGTTAGAGTTTTTAGTTTCTGCAAAGCGAAAAGTTGAAGAAAAAATCGGTAGAAAGTTACCAATTCTTTCGGCTGGTAGTAGTATTAATATGCTTATGCTTAAAGACGGCACTAATCTTATGCCTAAGGAAATTAACCATTTAAGAATTGGTGGTTTTATCGCTAATCCTATTAATATGAAAATTAACCGTGGTGTTTTTTTCGACGGTATGAGAGAAGACAGCGTTACTTTATCAGCTGAAATTATAGAAATAAGGGAAAAGAATTCTGCACCTAAGAATTCCTCTACTAAAAACTGGTCGGGTGAAACTATTTGTATCGTAGACAAAGGTCGAAGAATTAGAGCTATTTTGGCAATAGGTAGCCAAGATATAGGCAACTATTCTAACTTAATCCCCATAGACGACGGAATAGAATTAGTTGGTGGCAGTAGCGACCACACCGTAATAGACGTAACCGACTGTAAAATATCGTATAAATCAGGTGACGTAATTACTTTTAAGGTAAGATACCCTGCTATGTTATATTCTTTTTCTGGAAAACACGTAAAAATTAAGTACGTAAACGACGAAAAATGAGGAGATTAAAATGAATAAAAGCACTAAGATTCTTTTGAAACTGGGTATTATTTTTACCGTTTTAGGTTTAGGATTATTTGTATTTGCATTTTCTATGGCAGACTGGAATTTTGAAAACCTAAGCACGACTAAATATCAAGAAAACCAACATGAAATTATCCAAGAGTTTGAAAAAATTTCAATTAATATAGACACCGCTGATGTAAATTTTGAAATTTCTAACGACAAAACGGCAAAAGTCGTTTGTTTTGAAAGGGAAAGCCAACCGCATACCGTTTCGGTTGCCAACCAAACACTTTGCATTAATTACGATGAACAACCTTGGTATTCTAACATAACCCTATTTTCGTTTAAGTCGCCTAAAATTACTGTATATCTTCCGCAAAAAGCGTACAGTGAACTATTGGTCGTTGCCAGTACTGCCGACGTTAGAATAACAAAAGAGTTTACCTTTAACAATATTTCAGTTACCACAAGCACTGGCGACATAACGCTGAGCAATATAACAACAGTAGACACAAATTTAACCGTTAGCACAGGGGAAGTTAAACTAAATAAAATAAACTGCAAAAACGACCTTAAAATTGCTGTTTCTACGGGCGATACTGAAATTTACGACTCACAATGCGGTAACTTGATTTCTAGTGGTAGCACCGGGGATTTAGACCTAATTAACGTTATTGCATCGGGAAAGTTTACTATTGAAAGAAGCACGGGCGACGTTGAAATTGAAGCGTCCGACGCGAGTGAAATAGCCATCATGACCGATACCGGGGACGTTACCGCCACACTACTTTCCAGCAAAATTTTCTCAATTTTTACCGATACGGGAAGAATAAACGTACCGATAAGTTTAGAGGGCGGTTTATGTCAAGTAACTACCGATACAGGCGATATTAAAATCAGTATTAAAAATTAACTTTATAAAAAAGAGTTACCGATAATTTCAGGTAACTCTTTTAGTTTTTAGACTGGTTATATCATAAACGGTGAAGAGATTATCATATCAGCCGTTGAGGCGTTGGTTGCGATAGCCACGTTATAAACGTTTGCTATTCTAAGTAGCGCTTTCACGTCGGGGTCGTGAGGTTGCGCTTGCAATGGGTCGCAAAAAAATACCACCAAATCAACCTTACCTTCTGCAAGCAAAGCGCCTATTTGCTGGTCACCTCCGAGTGGTCCCGAAAGATAGCCCTTTACTGTAAGTCCAGTGGCCTCGCTAACGCGTTTAGCAGTAGTCCCTGTACCGCATAACGAAAATTTTTGTAGAACACTTTTGTTTTTTATTGCCCATTCTACGATTTCACTTTTTTTATTGTCGTGAGCAATAAGCGCCACAGTTTTTACGTGCTTCATTATTTTCTCCTTATAGTATAAATAAAGCCGACGGTTCCCCGTCGGCTTTGTTATTATTTTGCGAATTCGGTTGCACGCCATTCTCTAATAACGTTAACCTTGATTTGACCGGGATATTCCATTTCCTGTTCAATTTTCTTTGCAATATCTTTTGCAAGGAATAAGGTTTCAGCATCGTTAATTTGTTCGGGTTTTACCATAACGCGCACTTCTCTACCTGCTTGAATAGCGTAACACTTTTCAACACCTTTAAAGCTTGAAGAAATTTCTTCGAGTTTTTGTAGACGTTTAATGTAATTTGTAGTAGTTTCCCTTCTAGCACCGGGACGAGCACCCGAGATAGCGTCAGCAGACGCTACTAATACCGCTTCGATAGATTTTTGTTCTACGTCGCCGTGGTGAGCCAAAATTGCGTTAACGACGGTGTGATTTTCTCTATATTTCTTAGCGATATCTGCACCGATTTGCATGTGAGTGCCTTCTACTTCGTAGTCAACGGCTTTACCTAAGTCGTGTAAAAGTCCTGCACGTTTAGCAAGCGTTGCGTCTACACCAAGTTCGGTTGCCATTACGCCTGCAAGATGCGCTACTTCGATAGAGTGTCTTAAAACGTTTTGACCGTAACTGGTACGGAATTTAAGCCTACCGAGCGTTTTTACGATTTCAGGGTGAAGTCCGAATACACCGCATTCAAAGGTAGCGGCTTCGCCGGCTTCTTTTATTTGTTGGTCAAGTTCTTTTTTAACCTTTTCTACCGTCTCTTCTATTCTTGCAGGATGTATTCTACCGTCTTGGATAAGACGTTCTAATGCGATTCTAGCAACCTCGCGTCTTACGGGGTCAAAACCGGAAACAATAACTACTTCGGGGGTATCGTCTATAATAAGTTCAATACCCGTAGCGTTTTCTAAGGTTCTAATGTTTCTACCTTCACGACCGATAATTCTTGCTTTCATATCATCGGACGGTAGCGGTACAACGGATACGGTAATTTCCGTCGCTTGTTCAGTGCTACATTTTTGAATAGCAAGACTTACGATTTCTTTGGCTTTTCTTTCGCCTTCTTCTTTCGCTTCTGCTTCGATATTTTTTACCATACCTGCCGCTTCGCGTCTTGCTTCGTCAGTAATAGCGTCAACAAGTTGTTTTTTTGCTTCTTCTTTCGACATCTGAGAAATTTTTTCAAATTCTTTTATCATCATATCGTGTTGATGAGCGATGTCTTCCAACTTGTTTTCAAGTTCGTGTTGTTTTTCTTTTAAGACGTTTTGTTGTCTTGTGGTTTCTTCGTTACGTTTAATTAGGTTTTCTTCTTTTTTCTCTAACGACTCCTCTTTTTGGTTAAGTCTGTTTTCGATATTTTTGAGTTCCGCCCTTTTTTCTCTCGTTTCTTTTTCGAGTTCGTTGCGAAGTTTTATTTCCTGTTCTTTTGCCTCTAAAATAGCCTCTTTTTTAATACTTCTGCTCTCTTCTCTTGCGTCGTCGAGCATTTTTTCAGTAACTTTTTTAATATCACCTTGTTTTTTCTCAAAAGACTTATTCTTTAAATATCCACCGATTAAGACGCCGATTACTGCAAATACCGCCGCTACGATAATAGCGACTAAAATTGTAGTGGTGACGCCATCGGTTGCCAAGAACAGGGAGCTGTAATTTGATGTAAGCATATATTGTGCCCTCCTGTTTATTTTTTACGCTTTAAATAAAAGCGTTTTATATCTTATTTAATTATACACTAAACGCATTAAAAAGTCAAAGGCTTTATGCGTTTTTCTCGTCCTTATGATAGAAAGCCTGTAAAATTTTTGTTTTAACGTCTTCGTAAGCTTCTGCGTTTCTTTCAAAATAATCAACTGCTTTTTCTCTGCCTTGCGCAATCTTTTCGCCGTTATACGAAAACCATGACCCACTCTTTTCAATAATTGAATATTCGAGCGCAAGGTCAATTAGGCAACTTCCCTTAGAAATGCCTTTGCCAAAAATTATATCGAACTCTGCCGTTTTAAAAGGCGGAGCAACTTTGTTTTTAACGATTTTAGCTTTGGTGTGATTACCGTACGCGCCGTTGGAATCTTTCAACGCGTCTGCTTTTCTAACGTCTATTCTTACGCTTGCGTAGAATTTTAACGCTTTACCACCCGCGGTAACTTCGGGATTACCAAACATCACGCCAACTTTTTCACGGAGTTGGTTGATAAATATTATGCAAGTTTTAGATTTAGAAGTAATTGCCGTGAGTTTTCTTAACGCTTGACTCATCAAACGCGCTTGCAAACCTACGTGAGAATCACCCATATCTCCTTCAATTTCAGCCTTAGGGGTAAGTGCTGCAACCGAGTCGACAACGATAATATCTACCGCCTTACTCGCTACAAGCGATTCGGTGATATCGAGCGCTTGTTCGCCAGTATCGGGTTGTGAAACGTAAAGTTCGTCGATATTAACCCCTAAGTTTTGAGCATATACGGGGTCTAACGCGTGTTCAGCGTCGATAAACGCAGCGATACCGCCGTTCTTTTGTGCTTCGGCAATAGCGTGTAGAGCAACAGTGGTTTTACCCGAAGATTCGGGTCCGTATATTTCTACTATTCTTCCTCTGGGAAGTCCACCGATACCGATTGCTAAGTCTAGCGAAAGACATCCTGTGGGCATTGCTTCTATAACGTTTGCTTCGGCGTTTTGACCAAGACGCATAATAGCACCTTTTCCGTATTGTTTCTCAATTTGCGTCATAACGCCTTCTAACGCTTTTAATTTTTCCTGATTCATTTATATACCTCTTAAATTTTTTTCAATTTTTTTATTGCGAGCCCTAGTGCAACGTTTTTTGCTTGTTCGGTTATCTGCTCTCTCGTACCGTTGAAATTGTATTTGTACGTGTGAACTCCATCGCTCATACCAACGGCTATATAGCATAACCCCACGGGCTTTTCGGTATTGTCACTTTTAGGTCCGGCAATGCCAGTCGTTGCAATGGCTATATCGCAATTACCTTTTCTCAATAGTCCCGCACACATTTGGTAAGCGACAATCGAACTTACCGCACCACTTCTTGCTAAATCTTCTTTCTGCACTCCTAAACGCTCTATTTTACTCTTATTCGAGTAAGCCACTATGCCTTCGTGAAAAAATTCAGACACGCCCGAATTCTTTATCATACCGCTTGCAAGCCGTCCGCCTGTGAAAGATTCCGCCACGGAGAGTTTTAGGTTTTTAAGTTTAAGCAAGTCGAACAATCTACCCTCTAACGTAGTTTCAAATTCTGCGTAAATGTCGTCTTTAAGCTCGCCTACAATAAAACGTATAACGTTAGAACTTTCTTTTATTGCGTTATTCTTAAACAATAAATCTATCGAACAATCGCCGTTCTCGTCGGTTACGGTTACGCTAAACTCAGAACCGAAAAGTTGTTCAGCCTGTTTTAGCACTTTATTTAACTGACTTTTGTCGCCGATAAATTTTAACAGCTGTCTTTTTGCTTTTACGTTGTATTTATTTTCAACGTACGGTATAACGTATTTGCCACATGCGGTAGAAAACTGCTCAGCTTCCCTCGGAAGAACGGCAAGCGTCATTTTCTCGTCGTCTATCATAAAGCCTTGATATGGGCCTTCAATATTTGGAATAACAGTACTACTTAACGGTATAACCGCGTATTCGTCAGAATAATCAATACCGCTAGCCGTCTTTACCGCGTCTAAAAATTTTTTAGCGTTTGGGTTTTCTAAAAGCTCGGTATCAAAAACTTCGCTTACGATTTTTTTGAGGTCTAATTTTACTTTTTCACCATCGGCTACTACCACTAAATCATAGATGTCTTTAAGTTCGGTTAAACGTCTTTTAAACCCTAAATCATCGGTTAACGACAGTATTTCAATTTTATCTACGTCAACGCCTCCCGAATAAAACACATTGGAAATTTGCGTTAAATATTCAAAGTCGTGTTTTTCTTTGGAGTTGAAGAATACAATTAACGCAGTTTTCACTTATTCTCCTTTAATACGGCTCTGTTTTTAATAATACATTCTGCGCCCGAATACACGGTAAGTAATGTCGAAAGCACTAACATAACAACTGCGGTAACTGTAATCCAAGTAATATTAAACTGCAAAGATATGAGCATAACTATTATGGTAACGTCTGTGAAAAAAGTTTTGATTTTACACGACCAATCGGCTGCAATTACCATATTTTTGCCCGACGCAACTAATCTAAATCCGCTTACAATAAGTTCACGTGCAAGTATTAACGCTACGCACACGGGGGCAATAAACGCGTATTCTGCGAAGAAAACTTGTCCGCTAGGCAATACTAAACAAAGTATCAATGCAGTGGAAACAAGTACTTTGTCAGCGATAGGGTCTAAAAATTTGCCCATATCAGTAACGAGATGATATTTTCTTGCGATGTATCCGTCTAAAAAGTCAGTAAATGACGCTAGCGCGAAGATTATCGCTGAAATAACGAAATTATAAGGTATTACAGTCAAATAAAACACAACTGCAAACACGGGTATCATAAATATTCTCGCTAAGGTTATCTTGTTTGGTAAATTCATATTCTTTCTCCGTATAAGTCGTATCCGTCGTAAGAAATAATTTTTACGTTGTAATATTCACCGTTGACTATTTCTTCGTCCGAAAAGAAAAACACTTTTCCGTCAATGTCAGGCGCGAAGAAATAAGGTCTTCCGTAATATGTAAACGCGTCGGGGTCAAAACCGTCGGCTTTAACCTTAAAAGTCTTGCCGATTAAAGATTTGTAATTCTCTTTAACTATTTTCTTTTGCGCTGAATAAAGTTTTTTCAAACGCTTTGTCTTTATGCTTTCGGGCAAATGACCGTCTAGATTATAAGACGCTGTACCCTTTTCTTTGCTGTACTTAAAAAATCCCGCGTTAAATAGTTTGGCTTTACCGATAAACTCTAAAAGATTATTAAAATTTTCTTCCGTTTCTGTCGGAAAACCTGTCATAAAAGTCGAACGTATGGCAATTCCAGGAACTCGGCTTTTAAGTTTATTAATTAAATCTAAGTACTCTTGATAAGTACCTTTTCTATTCATAAGTTTTAAGATTTTATCGTCCGCGTGCTGAAATGGAACGTCGATATATCTCATAACTTTTGAATTAACGCTCATCTCGTGTATAAGCTCGTCTGTAATATTTTCAGGATAACAGTACAAGAGTCTTATTCCGTGAACGTTAGACAGTGCGGACAGTTTTTTTAAAAGTTCAACTAAACTGCTTTTAGGCTGAAAATCTTTACCGTATGCGGTAACGTCTTGCGCAACTAAGATAAGCTCTTTTACGTCGCCTAAACCTACCGTTTCTTCGATTAAATCTTCCATAGGTACAGAACGGTATTTACCACGGATAGACGGAATAAGACAATAGGTACAATGGTTATTACACCCATCTGCAATTTTAAGGTATGCGTAACCGTCAGTGGTTAGAGTTCGCATTTTGCCACACTCTTTACTTGGCACGCCTACTTCTAAAACCCTTTCACCTTTGAACACATGGCCCAAAACTTCTAAAATCTTATGATAGTCGGAAACGCCCATAAATGCGTCAACTTCGGGAAGTTCAGGTTCTATTTCAGTTAAAAAGCGTTGTGGTAAACAGCCCGTAACAATAATTTTTAAGTTAGGATTTTGGCTTTTTATTCCGATACAAGACAAAATTTCTTCGATTGCTTCTTGTCTAGAACTTTTCAAAAATGCGCACGTGTTGATAATAACGGCGTCAGAACCACTAACGTCGTTAGTAATTTCATATTCGCGTCGAATAAACGATAACATTTTTTCGGTATCTACACGGTTTTTGTCGCATCCGAGAGATATCACGCCAATTTTTTTGTTTTGCATAAATTTCTTCCGTTTTTAGTAAGTGTCCGACATAGGTCCGAATTTTTCTTCAAATTCTTCTCTCGTTAAGAAAACTCTGCGCGCTTTTGCACCTTCGTTACCCGAAATAAAGCCCATTCTTTCCATCTTGTCTACCAAACCACCCGCTCTTCCGTAACCTATTTGGAAACGACGTTGCAGTTGCGAGATAGATACTGAACCTGAGTTTACAGCAAGCCATAACGCTTTTAAGAAGAAGTCGTTGATTTCGTTTTCAGCTTCTTCGCCGTCGACGTCAGAAATATCTTCTTGTTTGGGTTTATTGCTCTTTTCTAAATAATCTGACAACTCATCGTCAAAATACGCTTCGTTGTGTTCTTTGATAAAGTTTACGATACTCGTAATTTCACGGTTAGATATCCAAGCGCCTTGATATCTTTCACACTCGGACATACCCGAGTTTTTATAAAGCATATCGCCGTTACCTAAAAGTTTTTCCGCACCACCTTCGCTTAAAATTGTGCTACTGTCGGCATAGTTCATAACTTTTAACGCCATACGAGAGGGGAGGTTTGCTTTAATAGTACCAGTGATAACGTCTACTGATGGACGTTGCGTTGCTAAAACTAAGTGAATACCCGCCGCCCTTGCTTTTGCAGCAAGCATACGTATGCGCATATCCATATCTTTTTTGCAAGTTTCCATTAGGTCTGCAAGTTCGTCTACAATAATAACTATTCTCGGTAACTTTGCAACCGTGTCGCTTGCGATTTCTTTATTGTATTCGTCGATATCGCTTATAAGCCTATCACAATTTTCAAACATACCGTAACGTTTTTCCATTTCTTCGTATGCCCAAGCGAGCACTGAAACGGCTTTTTGAGGTTCGGTAATTATTTCGTCTATCATTAAGTGAGGAATATGTTCGTAGTTTTTAAACCCTACGCGTTTGGGGTCTATGAGAATAAGCCTTAGTTCTTCGGGGCTGTACCTCATAATTAAGCTTACAATCATAACGTTAAGTGCTACGCTCTTCCCTGACCCCGTTGCGCCGGCAATTAAATAGTGAGGTCCTTTTGCAAGGTTATCGGTAATAGATTTACCTACGATGTCTTTACCGATTGCAAAAGTCAACGCGCCCGGCTTATCAGCGTCCGTCGCACCTTCTAATACTTCTCTTAAACCTACCGTGGTCTTGTAAGTGTTTGCAACTTCTACGCCAACTAAGTTTTTACCGGGGATAGGGGCTTCTATTCTTACGCCAAATCTCGACGCTAAACGCATTTTTAGGTCGTCGTCGTAGTTGAGCACCTTTTTAACACTAATTCCCGGAGGCATCATTATTTCATATCTGGTAATTGTAGGACCTTGAACGAAACCTTGCGGTTCTACGTTGATATGGAAATCTGCAAGTAGTTGTTTTATCGTTTCCTGTCTTCCTTGGTGGTCTTCTTGCGGAGCGTCCACAGGTACAGCGTATTTTTCCAATAAGTCAATGGGCGGACGGTTATAAATTCTGTTAATCGGAGCAACTTTCTTTTCGGGTTTAGGTTGCTCTGTTTCAGTTACAGTGGGTTGCTCTTTGTCGATAATCGGTCTTGAACGTAAGGGTGAAACGTTTCTGTCGGCAACTACCCTACTCGTATACGCAGTGGGTTCGGCAGGTTTTTCTTGCGTGGTTTGTTCAGTACCGAAAAGTATCCCTCTTGAACGTCTGTCCGATATAATAGGCGACTGAGTCGGTTGGTCTAACGTTTCGGGTTCTTTGAACGTTTCAGCTAACGGTTTTTCTATTTCTTCTTGCGTTTTAGTAATTTGTTCTTCAAAAGTTTGCTCGGATTTTTCTTCCACGTAAACAGGACGAACAACTTCTTCTGGTTCAATCTCAACACCCTCGGGTTCGGAAGGAGTGAGGTATTTCGACATAAAATCTTCGGCACGGGTCGCCGTATCGTCTTTTTGCTCGCTTTCGTCGTGGAAATACATAGGTATTTCTTTTACCGTAACTTCTTCTTGTTTAATTTCGGGAATTTCAACAGGTTGTTCTTGTTGAACATTTTCTTCATGCGTTTGTTCGGCTTGCGCTATCGTTTTAGACACGTAGTCAGAAACAGTTGTCGTCGACGTAGGACGCGTGTCGTTCTTGATAGAATTAAGGTCGATAGTCGCAGGAGTTTTAATATATTCGATTTTTTTCTTTAATTCGTCGTCGTTAGTTTTTGCAAAACCGTTACCAGTTTGAGCCAAAGGTATTTGAGAGTTAGTGTAATCTATGCGTAATACGTCAGAGTTGTTTTTATTAAGCTCTCTTTTAGATTTAAGCGCAAAGTCGTTTGAATTGTTAACAAAAAGACTTTGTGAGGTTTTAGGCTGTTCAATAAAAGAGTTAACTGATGGAACAGCGTCTGCTACGGGATATTCTTTTTCGCCAACGATTTCTATTCCTAAATCTTCTTGACCTTCAACAGGTTTCTCTTTCACAAAAGAACCGTTAAACTTTTCCGGCTTAACGGTATTTTTGAGATTAAGATAATCTTTAACCATAAAATACACGTCACCGGCTATAAGCAATGAGATTATAAAGTAAGCGCCAACGGTAGATAAAACGGCAATTACCCAATAACTTATCATAGACATAAAAAGTCCGCCTGCCGTACTACCTATTACGCCGTTTTGTGCTTTCATATAAGCCAAAGATAAATATTCACCGTAACCCACGCTTACGTCGTTATGCGAAATAACGTGCAACAATAAAACAATAAGGAAGAAGAAAGCCGTTACTCTAAATTTCACTTTTGCTGAAATTGACGTTTTCTTGGATAAAACCATCATAGCGCCCATATAAATGGTGAATAGGTCTACGGCGTAGGCAAAATAACCGAAACATCCGAAAAGAAAGGAATTTATCCATTTGCCAGGAGTATAAAAAACCGTATCGCGAGTAATTAAGCAAATCATACAAACGGTAGCAAAAAGAACCAAGACAACCCCTAAGGTTTGTTTGGTAAATACCGTCGATTGTTGTTTTTTATTGTTGTCGTTCCTTAGCCCGTTCAAGTTACACCTCTAATTTTACTTTTATAAATTATACCAAAAATTTAGACGGTTTACAATGCCTTTACAATATTTTTTTTAAATATTTATATATTATCTACTAAATAAAGTAGTTTAAAAGAAAAAACCGCCCCAAAGTCGTTCGGACGGTTTGTAATTGTGGTTTAAAACCTATTTTTGGTATAAAATTCTACCGCACTGGTCACACTCGATAACTTCGCCGTTTTTGAGTTTGTTTAACTCGGACAAAGAAAGGGACATACTGCACGCTCCACACACTTTATTCACTACTTCATACGCAACAGGATAAATTTTATTAGCACGTTTTTTAAGATACAAATCCATTAATTTGGGGTCAACCTGTGCTTTAATTTCGGCAAGTTTACGTTCAATTTCTTCTTTTTCAGCCTGCTTACTTGCTTTGAATTCGTTATATTTTTTGCCGTTTTCAATGTATTGAACTTGTGCGGCTTTGGTGGTATTTTTAATAGTAACGTATTCTTTCATTACAGACGAAACCGCGTTGGAAAGATTAACGATTTCAGCATTTAAGTTTTTAATCTTTGAAATCAGTTCTTCTGCCTTTTTAATTAGATAATTTGCTTGCGTTTGGTCGTTTATTTCGTTTAGAGAGGAAACGAGTTCTTGTTCAAGTTCTTTAAACTTATTTAATTCGTCGAGTTTAGCTTGATATTCAGCAGAAAGACTGCCCGCTCTGTCGTCCAATTTGTTTACGTTTTCTTCAACGCCGTCAAGGTATTTTTTAGCACTTACAGCCTTTTTTCTTTCGGGACTTTCTGCTAATTCGTTTTCAATTTTCTTTAAGTCTGCGTCTATTGCTTGATAATTAAGTAATGCTTGTATCATAATATTTCTCCTTTATTTTTCCCATATTAAATAAATCTTTCGTCGTCAAAATAATAAACTTCTGCTTTTTGGTTTAAGGTTTTATGAACGTGTTCGTAAAATTTTTTAAACCCGTAATTTTCAGACGCGTAATGAGTTATTATCATAACTAAGATATTTTTTTCTATCAAATATTTTAAAATGTGATGTGGCATATCCGAAGTTACGACTAAATCTGGCGCTACACCCTTTTTAACTTGGGTTTCCGCATAACTTGCGCCACCGCCACAAAAACTTGCAACTCTTTTAATAGTTGAATTTTTACTGCCATAAACTATAACTTTATCGGTGTTTAAGGTCTTTTTAACTTGTTTTTCGTAATCTTTTAACCTAACTTCTTGAATTTCAAACAGTCTACCGTAACCAACGCCGTCGAAAAGCGGGTCTAAAATTTCAAACTCTTTCCCACCAAGTGCCGTCGCCAAACTCTGGTCTATACCACCTTTTGAAACGTCAAGATTTAAGTGCATTGAAATTACGTTTAATTTGTAGTTTAACGCTAGCGCCACTGCGCTTGTAGTAACGTCCGTTGCGTCAATAGTAGATAACGGCGTATAAATTGCAGGATGATGAGTGACTATCGTATCGCAACCTAACCTTTTTGCTCTTTTTACAGCATTTTCAGTTAAATCTAGCGTGAATAGTATTTTATTCGCGTTTTCGGTAGACTTTATAAGTATACCGCTGTTGTCATAACCACCGTTTTCTATGAGTTTACGACTATATTCAACGGGCGCAAATAAATCAAGGTTTTCAAATAATTCTTTTAAAGTAAACATTTTTCTAAAACTTCTATGTGTTTTTTTATTTTTTCTTTATCTTCTAAACTCATTTTAGGATTAGAAGAATATTTTTTAAGTTTCGACACGTTTAAATTAACGTATTCTATAAAATCTTGTGGCTTTTCTTTTAAGTTGGTTCTACCCAACTCAATTTCAAGTTCGGTTAGACTGTCTTTCCCTTTTTCAGCAACGATTAAATCGTAAAATTTAGACTGTGCCTTGAAGAGATAATCGCTTAAAATTTTATACCCTAATAAAATCAGAATTTTTCTAACTTCTGCCGTGTTTTTCATAGGTTGAAGAACAAGCGTTTTGGGTAAATTTTGAGCTTTTTTCAGTATTTCGGTAATTTCTCTTCCACCCATACCTGCAATAAGCGCTACGTCGCACTCGCCAACTTTGTCGAACCCGTCGGATACTAGCGCACTTGCTTGTCCCATCGTAATAAAATCAGAGAGTAATAATTCTGCTTTTTTTAGACATTCATAACTGACGTCGGATATTACTACACGTTCACATTTTTCACGTTTTAACATTGAGTAAGCAATGTAGCCGTGGTCACAACCAATATCGGCAAACGTTTTACAGTAAGGTATAACTGAAAATATTTTTTCTAATCTATCGGTCATTAGTCTAAGAAATCTTTAAGCCTTTTTGAACGGCTGGGATGACGCAACTTTCTAAGCGCTTTGGCTTCGATTTGTCTTATACGTTCACGTGTAACGTTAAACTCTTTACCTACTTCTTCTAGCGTTCTAGGTCTACCGTCGTCTAAACCGTATCTTAAACGTAAAACTTTTTCTTCTCTCGGTGTAAGCGTATCCAAAACGCCCAAGAGTTGTTCTTTAAGCATGGTTTGAGAAACTGCGTCGGTAGGCGCTGCGCTTGCCTCGTCTTCAATAAAGTCTGACAAATGGCTATCTTCTTCTTCACCGATAGGCGTTTCTAACGATACGGGGTCTTGCGCGATTTTTTGTATTTCTCTTACGCGCTCTTCGGTAATATTCATCTCGACGGCAATTTCTTCGGGAGTAGGTTCACGACCTAATTCTTGTAAAAGACGTCTTGACGCTCTAACGAGCTTATTTATAGTTTCTACCATGTGAACGGGTATACGTATGGTTCTGGCTTGATCGGCAATAGCACGGGTTATAGCTTGACGTATCCACCACGTTGCGTAAGTAGAAAACTTAAAGCCTTTCTGATAATCGAACTTTTCAACTGCTTTCATTAACCCTAAGTTACCTTCTTCGATTAAATCAAGGAACTGCATTCCGCGTCCCATATATCTTTTTGCTATTGAAACTACCAAACGCAAGTTAGCTTCGGTTAAAAGACGTTTAGCGTTTTCATCGCCCTCTACCATACATTTAGCCAGTTCAGTTTCTTCTTCGGGACGCAATAGCGGAACTTTACCGATGTCTTTTAGATACATCTTAACAGGGTCATCCATACTTACTTCTTTTAAAAGCTGGTCGTATAGATTTTTGTCCTTTTCGTATTCATTGACTACGGTTATGCCTTGGTCTTCTATTTGTTTGTAAATTTTTTCAAGTTCGTCGGGAGTAATCTCGTATTTATCAAACTTGTCGAATATTTGCGCGGTGCTTACGCTTCCGCTCTTTTTGTTTTCCAAAATGATACTAGACACTATGGTCTTAATCCATTCGGTAAGCGCTTGCTCTTGTTCGGGGGTTTTTACTTCAAGTTTTTCTTCCATTTTTTCTCCTTGTAAGAGTTATATAAGTTTCTTTTTTATAGCGTAGAGAGCGTTCATTTCCGCTGTAATTTTACGCCTTGTTTCTAAATCTTTCTCTGCCGTAAACTGTTTGGTAAGCACGTCTAGTTTTTGGTTTACCGAATACAGTTTTAGCGCCTTTATGCAGTCGTTAAAGTACGTCGACTGGTCGTATTGGTTATTGTTAGAAGTTTCTAAGCCAGCAATTTTAGAAAGTTCGGCATTTTCGCCGTCACCCTCGTCAAATAAATCGGAAAACACGATTTTTTGTCCGTTTTTAAGTCTCTTTATTATAAAGTCGCAAATCTTTTTATGCTCAGGCAACACAAACTCTATACTTTTAATATCCGTTTCTTCGGCGTAAGGTTTGTTAAAAAGATATGAATACAGTATAAATCTACCCGCGATTGCCGTTTTACTGTCCGAATAATCGTTCACCTCGCAAATAACGTTAGTTTGTAGATTGGTTTCTTTTCTAGGTGCACTATACAACTCGCGTTTTAAGGCTTCTATGGTCGTACCCGTTAACGACCTTACCGTTTTTAGTAAATCTTCTTGTTCGGCAGGCGAAGGGCTTTCGCGTATAACCTCTATCGCTTTTGTAACGTATTTACGTTTACCGTCCACGGTATTTAGGTCAAAAGTTTTTCTTAAAATATCTAACTTGAAATCGATTAAAGGCATAGCCGATTTTAGACAGTTTTCATACCCCTCTTTGCCTAAGTTTTTGATTACGTCATCGGGGTCCATACCGTCGGGTAAAGATACTACTTTAACGTCTAGTCCTTCGTCTTTTAATATTTCTAACCCGCGAATAGACGCTTTTTGACCAGCAAAATCACCGTCGTAACTAATATACACCTTGTCCGTATAACGTTTTAAAATTCTCGCTTGGTCTTTTGTTAAAGAAGTTCCCATACTTGCAACTACATTATAAAAACCCGCTTGGTCAAGAGATATCGTGTCCATGTATCCCTCGACGATAATGACCGAATCAATACCCTTTTCGTTTTTAAGTTTTTTAAGATTGTTAAGGTTATATAAGATATTGCTCTTAGAAAAAACTACCGTTTCTTTGGTGTTTTTATACTTAGCAAAATCAGCTTTTTCTAACAGTCTTCCACCAAACGCCACCACCTGATTAAACTGGTTTATAATCGGAACTATAAGTCTACCGCCCAAAGAATCGTAATATCTGCCGTCTTTGACGTCGACTGCGCCCGACTGAACCATCTCTTCGTAAGTGTAACCCTTATCTAAAAGATATTTGGGTAAATCGTTAAAATTAAGCGAAGCGCCAAGCCCAAACTTTATAGCAGTTTCTTTGGTTAAACGGCGTTTTAGCATATAATCGTTATGTTTTTGAGCGTTAGAAGTTCTTATATTATGCGCGTAAAACAGCGCGGTATCTTTTAAGAGAGCGTTAAGTCTTTCTTTTTTCTTTTTTTGTTCGCGTATTTTTTCGTCGTCGATTTTTACGGTAGGAATTGCAAGTCCTACGCGTTCGGCTAATAATTTTACGGCATCGGAAAAATCTAACGCTTCCATTTCAGAAACGAAAGTAATAACGTCGCCCGATTTATGGCAACCGAAACAATAGAAAAATTGCCCAGACGGGTTTACCGAAAACGAAGCCGTTTTTTCGTGATGAAAAGGACAAACACCCCAGTAATTACCGCCTTTATGTTCCAACCGAACGTAACGGCTTACCACGTCGACAATATCGTTTTTGCTCTTTAATTGTTCGATAAATTTGTAATCGAAACCTTGCATTATATTTCCCATTTGTTAGGAACGAACAGTTCTGTAAACACTTTTACAGCGTAACCGTCGCTCATGCTCGATATATAATCGGAAACCACCGTATCTACGTCTTCGGTTTCCAACTGTTTAACGTTAAATTCGGGCATTGCCCAAGTATTTTTCTTGTAATAATCGTAAAGCGCCGATATCATTCTTTCGGCTTTTTCTTCTTCGATTTTAAAAGTCTTGTCGTTATACACGCGCTCGAACAAAAAGTTTCTTAAATTGTTAGTCGCAGTATTTACTTCGTCTTGCATTTTAACGTAAGGCTTAGAATCGCTTTCAGCAAATATTGAATAAATCATTGTGTTTATTCTTTGGCTAGACGTTTTTCCTAAAATTTCTACACAGTCTTTGGGTAAATCGTCTAAGGTTATGAACCCACCGACAACTGCGTCGTCTATGTCGTGGTTAATGTATGCGATACGGTCTGCCAAACTTACCGCCATACCTTCTAAGGTTTTAGGCTTGCAATTCATTTTATGATTAATTATACCGTCCACCACTTCACGGGTTAAATTTAAGCCTTTACCGTCCTTTTCAAGATAATCGACAACTCTGCCCGATTGAACGTTATGCATAAATCCTTTGGGGTTAAGTTTGTTTAAAATTCTCTCCCCTGAATGACCGAAAGGAGTATGTCCTAAATCGTGTCCTAAGGCGATTGCTTCTGTTAAATCTTCGTTCAAAGACAAAGCCCTTGCAATACCCCTTGCAACTTGCGAAACGTTTAAAGTATGAGTAAGTCTTGTCCTATAATGGTCGCCTTCGGGCGAAAAGAACACCTGCGTTTTGTTTTTAAGACGGCGGAAAGATTTACAATGAATAATTCTGTCCCTATCACGCTGAAATTCCGTGCGCATAGGACAAGGTTCTTCTTTTATAATTCTTCCTTCGGTATCTTTTGATTTAGTCGCGTAAGGCGATAAAAAAGTTTGTTCGATTAAAAGCGTTTTATCTTTCAAGTAACTCTCTCCGATAAATAGTTTCATATAATATTACTACGTAAAATTTAAAAACCCTTTTTTTATTACAAAATTTATTATATTATTTTAAATAATTTTAAAGGGACAACTTTTTGTCCCTTTTTAATTACCTTAAAATACTTTTTAAGAACTGTCCCGTGTAACTTTGCTCTATTTTAGATACTTGTTCGGGAGTACCCACGGCAACTACCGTTCCGCCTGCATCTCCGCCGTCAGGACCTAAATCTACTATATAATCGGCAAGTTTTATTACGTCTAGATTATGTTCGATTATAACCACGGTATTGCCGTTTTCTTGCAATCTTTTCAATACGTCGCACAATTTTTGCACGTCGTAAGAGTGTAACCCCGTCGTCGGCTCGTCTAAAATATACAAAGTCTTTCCCGTGCCACGTTTAGAAAGTTCGGTTGCCAGTTTTACTCTTTGTGCTTCGCCACCCGATAACGTTGTAGACGATTGTCCTAGTTTAATATACCCTAAACCTACGTCTTGCAAGGTTTTAATTTTGTTGTAAATAGAAGTTATAGGTTTAAAGAAGTCGCACGCTTCGTCAACGGTCATCTCTAAAACGTCACTAATATTTTTGCCCTTATATTTTACTTGTAAAGTTTCTCTATTGTACCTTTTACCTTTACATACTTCACAAGGAACGTACATATCGGGTAAGAAATGCATCTCTATCTTTATCGCACCGTCCCCTTCGCAATGCTCACATCTACCGCCCGAAACGTTAAAAGAAAATCTTCCGGCCTTATATCCGCGCTCTTTTGCGTCCAACGTACCCGAGAAAAGCTCTCTTATGGGCGAAAACACGCCAGTATAAGTTGCAGGGTTACTTCTCGGAGTTCTTCCGATTGGCGATTGGTCGATAGCAATAACTTTATCGAAATATTCTATACCGTCTATACCGTCAGAGTTTCCGTCGCGAATTTTCATTTTATTTAATCTTGACGCAAAGTAAGGATAAATTATTTCGTTTACTAACGAACTTTTACCAGACCCAGAAACGCCTGTTACTACGGTAGTTAAACCTACGGGGATACTAACGTCTACGTTTTTAAGGTTGTTTTGTCTTGCTCCTTTTACGGTAATCCATCTGCCGTCGGGTGTTGACCTGATTTCTGGCACTTCGATTTTTCTTCTACCCGAAAGATAATCGCCCGTGATTGAACGAGGTTCGTTTATGATATCTTCAACCGTACCCGTTGCGACGACCTCGCCACCATGAACGCCAGCGCGCGGTCCTATATCGACGATAAAATCTGCTTCACGCATAGTATCTTCGTCGTGCTCTACCACTATTAAAGTGTTACCAATATCGCGAAGCTTTTTTAGAGTGTTTATAAGTTTTTGATTATCGCGCTGATGAAGTCCTATGCTCGGCTCGTCTAAAATGTACAACACGCCTGTTAAACCGCTTCCTATTTGAGTTGCAAGTCTTATTCTTTGAGCTTCGCCACCCGAGAGAGTGGAGGCGCTACGCGACAACGTTAAGTAACCTAACCCTACGTCTTTTAAGAAATTTAAACGCGCTTTAATTTCTTTCAAAATAGGCGTCGCTATTAAACCGTCGGTTTTACCGAACTCTAATTTTTCTATGAAATCGTATAAATCGGTTACCGAAATATCGGTAAGTTCTGCGATGTTTTTGCCGTTTATTTTAACTGATAGCGCTTCTTTTTTAAGTCGTTTACCGTGACAAGTATCGCACGGAGTTACCGTCATATATCTTTCTATTTCCTGTTTAGTGTAGTCGCTAGTAGTTTCTTTGTATCTCCTTTGAAGATTAGGAATAATACCCTCCCAACTTGCATGATAGGTGGTATTAAAAGTTTTAGTCGAATATTCCATCTTGATTTTTTCGTCGCCCGAACCGTAAAGCAAAATATTATATACGTGCTTTGGTAAATCTTGTACGGGAACGTCTAAACTAAAACCGTAGTGACGAGCAAGTGCGGTAAAATTCATTTCCGCCATTTTACCGTCACCTATATTCCAACCGGTAACCGTCATTGCTCCTTCTCGTAAAGTTTTGGTTTTGTCTTTTACTATTAAGTTTTCGTCTATTTCATTCTTAAAACCCAAACCGTGGCAATCGGGACACGCGCCGTAAGGGTTATTAAACGAAAAAAGTCTAGGCTCGATTTCTTCTAAACTTATACCACAGTCGGGACACGAATACTTGGTTGAATACAAAACCGTTTCTCCGTCGACGATTTGCACTTGAACAAGACCGTCGGCGAGTTTTAGAGCAGTTTCTATACTGTCGGCAAGCCGTTTTTGTATGCCGTCTTTTACTATTAGTCTATCAATTACTACACTTATGATGTGTTTTACGTTTTTGTCGAGTTTTATTTGTTCGTCAAGACCGTAAACTACACCGTCGATTAAAACTCTCGCGTAACCGCTTTTTTTGTACGTTTCAAGCTCTTTTGCGTACTCGCCTTTCTTTCCGCGTACTACTGGCGCATTTACTAAAATTTTACTATTTTCGGGAAAAGCCATTACCCTATCTACTATTTGGTCGACCGTTTGTCTGGCTATTTCACGTCCACAGTTAGGACAATGCGGACGACCTACACGGGCAAAAAGCAACCTGAAATAATCGTAAATTTCAGTTACAGTTCCAACGGTAGAACGCGGATTGTGCGAAGTGGTTTTTTGGTCGATGGATATTGCAGGAGATAAACCTTCGATACTGTCGACGTCGGGTTTTTCCATTTGTCCCAGAAACATACGAGCGTAACTTGATAAGCTCTCTACGTATCTGCGTTGACCTTCGGCGTAAATAGTTTCAAAAGCAAGCGTAGATTTTCCGCTTCCCGATAAACCCGTAAGTACTACAAGTTTATCGCGCGGAATTTTTACGTCTATATTTTTAAGGTTATTTTCCCTTGCACCTTTTATTACCAAGTAATCTTTCATTTTATCTTCTCATTTTTGCTTTCAGTTTAGAAATTGTATCTCTGAGTTCTATACATCTTTCAAAATCCAAGTTGTCTGACGCTATTTTCATAAGCGCTTTTAACTTTTCAATCTCTTCGGGGATATCTTTTTGTTTTATGTCGTTTACACGGTCGTTCTTTTTAGTGATTTCGAGGGTGTTTACCACGTCTTTTACGATAGTCTTAGGAACTATTCCGTGTTTTTCGTTATATTCTTTTTGAATTTCTCTACGTCTATTGGTTTCATCAATTGCCCGACGCATACTTCCCGTCATATTGTCGGCGTACATTATAACTTTACCGTCCGAATTTCTCGCGGCGCGTCCAATAGTTTGAATAAGCGAAGTTTGGCTACGTAAAAAGCCTTCTTTATCAGCGTCAAGAATTGCAACAAGTTTAACTTCGGGTAAGTCTAGCCCTTCACGTAAAAGGTTAATACCGCACAACACGTCAAACTCGCCCGTACGTAGTCCTGACACGATATCTATTCTTTCCATAGTATCTATATCACTGTGCATATATCTAACTTTTACGCCGTTTTCTTTCAAATACTCGGTTAAACTTTCCGCCATTTTTTTAGTTAAAGTCGTTATTAAAACTCTACCCTTATCTTTAACGACGGCGTTTATCTCTGATAACAAATGGTCTATTTGGTTTTTGGTCGGAATAACCGTAATCTTAGGGTCTAGTAACCCAGTAGGACGTATAAGTTGCTCTATTACTTGTCCTGCTTGACTTAGCTCGTATTCTGCTGGTGTTGCTGAAACACATATCATTTGACCTATACGTGCGTCAAACTCTTCAAAGGTAAGCGGACGGTTATCAAACGCTGATTTTAATCTAAACCCGTAATCAACAAGGCTTGTCTTTCTTGCTTTGTCGCCGTTACTCATACCTCCTATTTGAGGTATAGTCATGTGCGATTCGTCGATAAACACGATAAAATCGTCAGGAAAATAATCCAGCAAAGTAAAAGGCGGTTCTCCGATATCTCTGCCGTCAAAATATCTGCTGTAATTTTCTATACCCTTGCAAAACCCTATTTCACGCATCATCTCTATATCGTAATCGGTACGTTGGTTAAGACGTTGCGCTTCTATTAATTTTCCTTGCTCGTTAAAAAAGCGTACTTCGTCTTGTTTGTCGCGTTCTATTGCAACGATTGCGCGATTTAATTTTTCAAATTCTACGGCATAGTGACTTGCAGGAAAAATTACCGCATGTTTAAGTTCTGATACAACTTTACCCGAAACGTATTCCACTTCGTAAATGTTTTCTACCGTGTCGCCGAAAAACTCTACTCTTATAATAATTTCAGTATTAGCCGACGGGAAAACGTCCACGACGTCCCCGCGCGCTCTAAACGACGAACGTGAAAAATCAACGTCACGACGCACGTATTGAATGCCTACGAGTTTACGCATAAACTCATCGCGGTCTATATTGTCGTTAGGTCTTATAGAAACTGCGAGACGGTAATATTCTTCGGGTGCTCCTAGACCGTAAATACACGACACCGAAGCAACGACAATCGTATCACGTCGTTCGGCAAGCGAACAAGTTGCCGAATGACGGAGTTTATCTATCTCGTCATTAATTGCCAAGTCCTTTTCTATATAAGTATCTGTGCTCGGAAGATATGCTTCGGGTTGATAATAGTCATAGTACGACACGAAAAATTCTACTCTATTTTCGGGAAAAAATTCTCTAAACTCGTTGCATAACTGAGCTGCGAGAGTTTTGTTGTGCGCTATTACAAGAGCGGGACGATTTAATTGTTCAATAACGTTAGCCATAGTAAAAGTCTTCCCAGAACCTGTGACGCCAAGCAATACCTGAGTTCTTAAACCGTCGTTTACACCTTCTACAAGTTTAGATATTGCTTGCGGTTGGTCGCCCGTCGGCTTAAACTTACTATGAAGTTTGAAATGTTTATTTTCCGTCATATAACTACCGTTTATTTTACGTAAACAAAATTTTCTTATACTCATATTATTATAAATTATATATTTATAAAGGTCAACACTTTTTTAACCCTCTTAAACTAAGGTAACCTTTTTGTATCCCCTTTGAATATAATAAATCAGCAACGCTACGGAGGAAGAAAAAATATGTGTTGTCTTTTCGGCTCGGGTTGTAATTGCCCGAATAACAATAGAAGAAACTCTAATACCACAAATTACGTGGGAATTGTAGGTGCTCGTGGTCCGCAAGGTCCGCAGGGTCCTGTCGGTCCACAAGGTCCGCAAGGTCCTACCGGTGCGACGGGCGCTACTGGTGCTGTTGGTCCTATCGGTCCTGTCGGTCCGCAGGGTCCCGTAGGCGCTACTGGTGCGACGGGTGCTACTGGTGCTGTTGGTCCTATCGGTCCTCAGGGTCCCGTAGGTCCTGTCGGTCCGCAGGGACCAGTTGGTCCGCAAGGTCCCCAAGGCGAAACTGGCGCTACTGGGGCTACTGGGGCCACAGGTGCTACTGGTGCAACGGGTCCGCAAGGTCCTGTCGGTCCACAAGGTCCGCAAGGCCCCAGTGGAACAAGCGACGGATTGTACGCATCACTTTTCGCAGATACCACAATTGCAACCAACGCAATCATACCCTTAGCTCTTAACACTGCCACTGACGGCACAACTTTAAGTGTATCGACAGAAGGTGTAGTTTTGCCCGAAGCAGGAACTTATCTAGTTTCTTATCAAGTAAGTGGCGCTTCCAACACAGGTGTAGTTACAGTTAGTCTTTATCTTAACGGAGCACAACTCACTGGTGAAACTTTGTCTTTACCGTCTGCTGGCGCAACTGCAAGTGCAAGTAAAACCATACTTTTAACCACTGACGGTGAGGCTACCATTGCTTTATATAACGTATCAGGTGAAGAAATTTCTGTTACGGATGCAGGTATTACCGTTTTACGTTTAGATTAGACGGTTTCAAAATTTAAAGGTATAGACTGAAAAAGTCTATACCTTTATTTTTGTGTTTGTATTAAATATTTACCCTCGTCGTCTATAAACACGCTTACCGTACCGTTTACGTCAGTTCTATATAGACCGTAATCTTCTCTACCGTTAATAATTCTTGATATAACGCTTGACGACGGACAGTCTGTATTTCTTGAACTTACCGATATGACGGCATTTTTAGGTTTTATCGTGTCCAAAAAATTTTTGCTAGTTGCGTTTTCATCTCCGCCCGAAGAAACTTTCAAAAAATCTACGTCTTCTAATTGCAAATTTAGTCCTAGCGAGCTGAATTGATTTTTATAGATATTGTTGCTATAAGCGTTGAGAATAAACTCTTCCTGAGTTTTATCTGCGTCGCCCGTAAATATAAATCTTACAGAATTATATTCGCAATACATTATCGGACTAACATTTCCTATGTGATACTTGCTAGGAGTATACTGAGAATTTAACGTAAAATACGGACTGTCATACCCTTTTGACGGAGATAAGAAAGCTATATGAAATCCGTCTATTAGACAGTGTTGAAATTGATAAGAAATTTGAGTTTGAACGTTTTTATTATTCAATGCTTCTTTTGTTTTACTAAACGAGGGGAAAAGAGATAAATCGAGAATTTTCGGAATATATGCTATTTTTACAGTGAAATCATTTAAGAGGTCGGGCGTTGCACCTACGTGCTCACTTGTCGGATTAGTTAACACTAAACATTCTATTTCTGTAATTTTTAGAGAAATAAGTTTTTCTTTTACCGACTGATAAGTCGTTTTAGGACCAGTATCTATTAATACACATTTTCCAGTCAACGTCCTAATTATAATGCATTCACCGTCTTCAACGTCCATAAAATGAACGGAAAACTTTTCCGGTTCTTCTGTTTCTTCGGTTGTTTGATTAGGTTCTTTACAAGCAATAAAATTAAAATTCCAAAAGAAAATAAGAACTAAAACAAAAACAAGTTTTCTTTTGTAAAAAGTTTTCATTTTTATTTTTTACTTTTCTTTAAATTTTCTATATCCTTTAATATTTGTGGCATGTTTTCTATTGCGCACTGGTATCCTATGTCGTACATTTGACTACCAGCACCAAAAGATACGGATTTAAATGCGGTTAAATTAGGATGCAACATAACGTCGGCATTTTCATAACCTTTTTTCCAAGGTTCTTTGACTTTCCCTTGATACGTCGGGAAAATCCTTTCAAGTATTCCCGATTTAGGTTCGTGGTTAGCTAAATCTATGCCTATAACGTAGTCTGCCCCCATTTGACGCACTAAATCTGCCGGAACAGAATTAACGAACGCACCGTCTATATATCTTTTATTATCTATTACCACAGGCTTAAAAAAAGGCGGATAACTTGATGAAGCGACAAGAGCAGTCGCCACGTTTCCAGATTTAAAAACGTATTCGGCACCCGATTCTAGTTCAGTTGCAACAGCACGAAAAGGTTTTTTAAGCTCTTCGATATTGAGCGAACCTATTGATTTATCTATGACGTTAAATAAACCCGACGTGTCCATATTGATCATAAATTTTGACTTTACGTCGCCAACGTCTATTGTTTTTAGTAATTCTAAAATATCAGTAGACGTATATCCGTTAGCGTAAAACGCCCCTATTATACTTCCTATACTCGTACCAGCTATCACGTCGAAATTTATGCCGTTTTCTTCCATAGCCCGTAGCGCACCGAGTTCAGCAAAGCCTTTTGCCCCACCCGAACCAAGTGCTAGGCCTATCTTAAAAGATTTCGGCTTTTTTTTGAACAGTTTAAACACACTAAAAAAACCCATTTTATTATTCTTCCTTCTTGGGTTTTTGAAGAACAAGTTTTATAATTACTAAAATCGTTAGAACAAGCGCTAGAACTAAAAGTCCGTATAAAATGTAATCCAAAACTTCTATCGACCAAAAACGTACGCAAATTTCGGCAAGTAGGGCAATTATCGCCCCCGCAATAAAATTACCAAGCACTACTGGTAATATGCTTTGAGAAAATTTAAGTCCTAAAAATACAGCTATTGCAGTACCCATCCAAACCCCCGTCATAGGAAGCGGAATAGCCACAAATATACACACGCTTAACTGTTTTATAAAGGTTTCGGACTTAGCACGGTTTTTTTGATTTTGTTGTTGTTTTGCAAGCGTTTCATTTGCGCGGTCCTCAAAATAACCTTCTACTTTTAAAGTGAAGCTTTTGAACCACTTAACTTTTTTCAAAAGAGCAAGCACTGGTTTTAACAAAAAATATACCAAAATAAACGCTAGCGTAGAGCCTAAGTAAGCGATACCGAACGCGCTAAAAAACCCTAAACCCAAACCACGCGCAAAAACTATACCGCCTTTTAGTTCAATCATCGGTATAAACGACATGATTAATATTGACAAGACGTCGTTTTTTATTAAATTACTGATAAAATCTACCATATTACGCCTAAAAACTTGTTTTTATTTTATATATTAAGTATAATAGAAACAAATAAAAATTGCAACAAAATATACTACTCTTATAAAGGAAAAAGTATGACAACTCAACAAATGCTGTCAAAATTAAGACGCGGGATATCTCAATATCAGCTTATTCGTGATAAAGATAAAATCGCGGTTGGTGTTTCAGGCGGTAAAGATTCAGTAACTTTGTTAAAATTACTTGCCGAATATCAAAAATTTTCGCCCGAAAAGTTTGAATTAATCGCTGTTACCATAGATTTAAAATTTGACGGAAAACCAACGGATTTTTCTTCTATTCAAAAACTTTGTGACGAACTTAACGTAAAATATTACGTCGAAAGCACGGATATCGGGCAAATTGTTTTCGACGTTAGAAAAGAAACCAACCCCTGTGCCTTATGCTCTAAAATGCGCAAGGGCGCTTTATATTCCAAGGTAAAAGAGTTAGGTTTTAATAAAATTGCTATCGGTCATCACGCCGACGACTTGATTGATACCTTCTTACTCTCTATGTTCTACGAAGGTAGACTGAGCACGTTTGCTCCTAAAAGTTATCTTGACAAGTCCGATTTAACTCTAATTCGTCCCATGATTATGGTGGAAGAATGTTCGGTTACGTCCTACGCTAAGAGTTTGCCAGTAGTTGAAAGCTGTTGCCCTGCTAATAAACAAACTAAACGCGAATATGTCAAGACGGTTTTATCTAACCTTTCAAAAGACGTAAAAAATATCAGGGAAATGATTTTTACCGCTTTAACACACCCCGAAAGATATAGTCTTTTCGATAAGTTTGAAAAACAAATTGAAGAATTTTAAAATATTAAAAACCGCTTTAATTAATGCGGTTTTTAATATTATTGTATGAATTCAGATAAAATTTCGTCCATTTGGTCTTTTTTCTTTAACATTTCGCTTGCCAATTTTATTTGGTTTCTTGCCCTATCCAAGTTTTGACCCGGATATTTAGTCTTAAAATAGGTGTCCCCTTGAATATAGTCTGTCAAAAATCTCACGGCAAGCTCGGTCGTTATTGAAAATGCGCCAAGGTTAAGCGTTTGTTTTTCAAAATCGGTAAGTGTGTCTTTAACTTGACCTATAAAACCTTTACAAAAAGCGCGGTATTTATTTAAATCTAGTTGTACTTTATCAATATCAGGGTCTTCCTCTTTACACGTGTTAGCGATATTTCTTATAGAATCGCCAAAATCATGCGCCATTGCGCCGGGCATAACAGTATCTAAATCTAAAACCGACAATGCTTCACCGGTAGTTGCGTCTATCGCAACGTTGTTAAGTTTTGTATCGTTATGCGTAACTCTTAAAGGAATCAAGCCCTCGTCTAGATATTTTTGTAATTGACAAGCCGTTTCTTCATATTCCATAAGAAATTCTAACTCTTTTTTTACTTGTTTGACTCTTTTATGAGGGTCTTTTTTTATAACTTTGCGTAAAGTCTTGTATCTTTCGGGTGTATTATGAAAATTTGGTATTGAAACGTACAATTTCTTAGCGTCAAATCCGTCTAGACAGTTTTGAAATCTACCGAAAGCCTCGCCTGCGCTTTCTATAATATTCATGTCGTCACAAACGTCGTATGTTCTTGAATTAGATATATAACGGTAAACGCGCCAATAGTCGCCTTTTTCGTCGATAAAAAACGGCTTTTGTTTTTCTTTTGTTAAAAACGCACGCAACACGAAACGTTTGGTGGAAAGATTTTTCTTTCTTATATTTTCTCTAACGTAATCGGTAACGTATATGATATTTTCCATTAACTTAGCGGGATTTTTGAACACCGATTTGTTAATACGTTGAACTATATAGTTTTTTTCTTCTCCGTCGCGAACGTATTGAACGTGATAGGTACAGTTAATTATACCTGTTGAAAGCTCTTTACAGCTTACGTACTTTCCGCCGATTTCAAACGACGCACAAATGTCTTGAATAGTCAAAAGAATATCTCCTTTTTTGCTATTTTTATTAAGCGGTATTACATACCGATTTTATTCTTTAAATTTTTTATCGTAAATTTTTACAACTCTATTACATATTTCTCTTGCTGAATTTTTGTGAGATATAAGTATTAAAGTTTTATCCTTTAAGCAATTAATATTATTCAGTAATTTCTTTTCAGTCTTTTCGTCAAGAGCTGAGGTAGATTCGTCTAAAAGCATTATGGGCGCGCCCGAAATTATAGCCCTTGCAATAGCAATTCTTTGAATTTGCCCCTCGGACAATCCCAAACCGTTTTCTCCAACCTTAGCATCTAAACCTCCTTTTATATCTCTAACAAATTCGTCAGCACAGCTAATTCTAAGCGCCTCGGAAATTTGTTCGCTCGTAGCGTCTTTATTTATAAAAGTCAAGTTGTCGTATAAAGAGCCAGAGAAAAGTAGATTCTGTTGTGGTACGTAGGAAAATAGACTTCTAGTTTTTTCGCTCAAATCAAACTTACTTTCTTTACAATTAACGGTTAAATTTCCACTCTCAGGTTTATAAACGCCAAGCATAAGTTTTACAAAAGTGCTTTTACCTATCCCCGACTCACCTTCTATTAATACGCGGTCGCCTTTATTAATTGTTAAAGACGCCCCGTCAAAAACAACTTCCTGGTCATACGAAAATTTTAAATCGGTAACACAAATATTTTGCAATAAGTCGTACACCGAATTTCTATCTTGCAGTAAATCTTGATCTTCGTTTTCTATATTTTCAATTTCAAGTATTCTCTCTGCCGAAGCCATCATAGCGTAATATTTAGGAATTACGTTAGATAGCGACGCAAAAGGCACTTGAACGTTGTTTACGAGTTGCAAAATTGCCGATAGCGAACCGTAACCCAAAACTCCGTTATAAATCTTGAAAGCGCCGTATATAAGAGCGAAAATATACCCTAAGCTAAAAATCATATTGTAAATTGCATGACCGCCGACTGAATATTTAGCTCGTTTCATTTTTATATCAAAATTTTCGCGTTGAAGTTTATCTGAGTTATCGGTAACGTTCTTGTTTGCAGAAAAAACCTTAACGGCTAATAGATTTTCTATTGTTTCTTGCATAAACGAGTGAGTTTTACCCGTTGCGGTTTGAGATTGCTTATGAAAGCTTTTAAGTTTTGCGCGCATTAGTGTAAGAGTTAAATAAACAAACAACCCTGCAATCACGAACACACAAGCGAATACCCAGTCTAAAATTACGATAGCAATAATTGCGCATACGAGTCTGCATACGGCTGAAATGACGTTTGGAACAATAGTAGTTACTGCATCGGAAACGACTGCAACGTCGGTATTTAAGCGGTTAAGTAAGTCCCCACTGTGATAAGCTGTAATTTTTTGAAAATTCTTTTTTAGTATATCGCCAAATAAATGCGATTTATATGCTATTTCCAACTTGCCTTTGATATGGTCTATAAGGTAATTGATAACTATTCTAAACACAAATTGTAAGAGTACAATGCCACCGATTAATATTGAGCCCTTTATAATTTGGCTTTTACCTATTGTGACGTCGGAATTAGTAGCACCGTCAATTATAATTTTAACGGCTACGGCAAAGAGAACGGATAAAAGCGAAAACAAGACGTTGGAAACGATAAGTATCCCCATCTTTAACGACTGACTTTTTGAGTGCAGTTTTATCCACTTTTTGGCGTTCTTGTTATCCATTTATTTTTTTTCCTTATAAACTGCGTACGTGGGAACGAGTTCTTTAACTATATCTTTTATTCCTACGGATTCTTTTCTTGCAAGCTTATATAATTCCTCTATTCTGTCAATAAAAGTCTTTTCATCGAATTTAAGCGGTTTACCGATAGAAATCATATCGTTAGCCGTTTTCTTCAAGCCTTCTTCCTTCATTAACCTTTCTTCATAAAGTTTTTCGCCGGGACGTAAACCTGTAACCATAATATCGATATCCTTAAACGGTTCAAAACCGCTAAGTCTAATCATATTTACCGCTAGGTCGTAAATTTTTACGGGTTCGCCCATATCTAAAACGAAAATTTCCCCGCCCTTAGCGTATGCGCCTGCCTGCAACACTAAACTTACTGCTTCGGGAATAGTCATAAAATATCTCACTATATCTTTATGCGTGACAGTGATAGGTCCGCCCTCTTTAATTTGTCTTTTAAATAGTGGAATCACCGAACCGTTAGAACCTAAAACGTTACCGAAACGCACGGCGGCGAATTCAGTTTTATACATTTTCGCCATAGATTGAACTATCATTTCACAAATACGTTTAGTAGCGCCCATAATATTAGTGGGATTTACAGCTTTATCGGTACTGATAAGCACGAACTTTTCAGAGTTATATTTGCCCGCAGACATCGCCACGTTATGAGTGCCGTGAACGTTATTTTTTATCGCTTCGTTGGGACTGTCTTCCATTAAAGGAACGTGTTTGTGCGCCGCCGCGTGGAAAACAATTTGCGGTTTATATTTTTTGAATATTGTATCTACTTTTTTACGGTCCCTGACACTTGCAATAAGCACTACTAAATCAAGGTCGGGGTTCTGTCTTTTTAATTCTTGTTGAATATCGTAAGCGTTATTTTCGTAGATATCTACGATGATAAGACGTTTAGGAAACTTAGTTGCAATTTGACGACAAAGTTCGCTTCCGATAGAGCCACCGCCACCTGTAACCAAAACGGTCTTACCTTCGATATAGTCCATAATTTCTTGATTATTAACGTCTACGGGGTCACGACCTAACAAGTCGACTACGTCAACTTCTTTTATGTCTGAAATTGAAACTTTACCGCTTACGATTTCCTTAAAAGCAGGAACAGCTTTAACCTTACAACCTGTCTTTTGGCTTTCGGCAATAAGTTTGCTTATAACTCGCTTAGGTGCCGACGGCATAGCGATTACTATTTCGTCTATTCTAAACTTAGTTGCATAAGTTTGAACTTCGCCCGTTCTTCCTACGATAGGAACACCGTGAATAGTTTGTCCTAATTTAAAAGGAGCGTCGTCTAACGCGCAAACGGGGTACATTTCCGTAGTGGGAGTGTTTCTAATTTCTCTTATTAAATTATCCGCGGTGTCACCAGCGCCAATAAATAATACTCTTTTTTTGTTTTTTCTTTTATTCGCTTCTATGCTTTGATAAAATCTGAAAATAAATCTACTGGTAAAAACCATAGACAGATAAAAGAACGAAGTAATAATTGCCCACTCTACCGTAAGAGGAGTGGAAATGTAGGCAACGACAAAAGTATAACTTGCCGTAACTGCGCCCGACACAAAAATTTTTATCGCGTCGTCAACGCTCACGTACTTCCATAACCTTGAATAAAGTCCCAAGGCAACGTTCATCATTAGCGATAAAGCTATTCCAGCAAGCATCCAAACGTAGCCGTCGATAAGGCAAGCCGTTACGTCATACCTTAAAAGCATTATGGATAAAGTCCAAGAAAGTGTTATTGCAAGAAAGTCAAAAATTACGTAAGCTAATAATTTAAGTTTTCTATTCATTTTCTTCTCCGTTTATCATTATTTCATTGGAAACCTTAATTAAATTTTCTACTGACAAGCCGTTAACTTGCAATTGTCTAAAAACACTGCCATTTCTGACAAACTCGTCTTTTACACCGAAGTTTTTAACGACTACGTCTTTATTTTTATTTGCGTAATAAGAGGACACCATCGAGCCGAAACCACCTATTAACGCATTTTCCTCTAATGTAAAAATTATTTTAGAATTTATCCTATCGAGCGAAATTTGGTCTAAGGGTTTAACAACTCTTACAGCCGTTATGCCGACGTCTAGCTTGCTAGCTTTTTTAAATTCCTCAGCAAGTTCTAACATTCTCGGCCCGACACAAAGAAGCGTAAGGTCTTTACCTAGGCTGTAATTTTGCCATAAGCTTTCTCTTAACGAAATAAATTCTCTCTCAACTAATTGATAGGATTTGGGATATCTTATCGCCACAGGAGAATTTAAGCTTAAAGCATAATCTAATGCGTCGTTTAACTCCAAATCACTATTAGGACATAAAACGGTCATATTAGGAAGATGTGTTAAATAACTCAAATCAAAAACACCTTGGTGTGTTCTTCCATCTTCACCAACTAACCCAGCCCTATCCAAACAAAATACAACCGGCAGATTTTGCAAACATACGTCGTGTAAAATTTGGTCGTACGCGCGTTGCATAAAGGTTGAATATATTGCAACAATAGGTTTTAACCCTCCGACTGACATACCCGCGGATAAAGTCACAGCGTACTCCTCTGCAATTCCCACGTCTATAAAGTTTTTGGGGAATTTTTCAGAAAATTCTGAAAGTCCAGTACCGTCTTTCATACCTGCAACGACAGCAACAACTCTATTGTCATTTTCAACAAGTTCTTTTAGTTTTTCTCCAAGTGCTTTGCCGAACCCTTGCGTTGCAATGTTCATATTTTTGCCAACACCGTGATATAAATCAGAACGTTCTTCGGCTTGTCCGTGCCCTTTGCCTTTTTGCGTTCTTATGTGTAAAAACACGGCTTTTTCTTTTGAAAAGCGTTTGACTTTTTGTAAAATTCTTACCATTTCTTTGGTATCATTACCGTCGACCACTCCCACATATTTAAACCCATAATCTTCAAACGTTCTACCCTTTTTAAGTATCCGTTTAATCAAATTCCTAAATCGGATTAAAATACGAGTTAAAAAGGTATTACCGAAAATTTTCTTTAACGCGTTTTTACCTTTGACGTATTTCACGCTTGCAGTCTTTTTAGAGATATAACCGTAAAACCCGTTTTTATTCTTTGAAATACTCATACCGTTGTCGTTTAAGATTACGATATAGTTTTTAGGTTTTACTTGCGAAGAAAACATCGCCTCTAAATTAAGACCGTTAACCAACGAACCGTCTCCGACAACGTTGATTACGGTATAATCTTCACCCAAAACGTCTCTTGCGCGACACAAGCCTAAACCCGACGCAATACTTGTGCCTGCGTGACCAGTGGTAACGGGGTCGTAAACACTTTCCTCTCTGTCAGGAAAGCCCGATAATCCGTCGTCAGTTCTTATGGTAGAAAATTTTTCTTTTCTATCTGATAAAATTTTATGTGCATAACATTGATGTCCCACGTCGAAAATGAGTTTATCTTTTGGAAAATCGAAGACGCGATAAAGAGCAACCGTCGTTTCAACAATACCGAGATTAGAAGAAAGGTGTCCGCCGTTTTTTTCTACAACGGAAATAATCTCTTTGCGAATTTCGCCTGAAAGACGTTGAAGTTGCTCGTCGGTTAAATTTTTCATGTCATTAGAAATTTTTATATTTTCTAAAACGGTCATATAAGCTCCGTAAAGTGTGCAAATAGGATAATATAAATATTATATAACAACAAAAAGTAATTGTCAATGCCTATTTTTTTTGGTTTTTAGGGGCATATAACACAAAAAGCTTTGATTTTAAACAAAGCTTTTTCTTAAAATTTATGATTTTATCTTTTGGAAAACTCACAACCGCAGTAGTTTTGTCGATATAGTTTTAGGTTCTTTGACAACTCAATCGACCTTAAATAACCACCGCGTTTTTTAAAATCGGAAACTAAATATTTTACACCCGTTTGCTCTTGTATTAACAAACCAATACGGTTAATTTTTTCTGCATTTTTTAAAGGACTTAGAGTAAGCGTCGTGGCAAAGTATTCAAAGTTGAATTTGCTTGCGTAATCAGCAGTTTTTTTCAGACGTAAATAGAAACAATCTTCGCATCTTATTCCGCCTTCTTTATGGTCTTCATTTCCACGTGTAACGTCTAAAAATTCTTGATGATTATATTGAATTTCTCTAAAATCTACCCCAAAATCACTACATATGCGCATTTGTTCGTCACGTCTAAGTTTAAACTCCTCCGCACTATCCATATTAGGATTATAGAACAACACTGTAACCGAAAAAACGTCTTTTAACCTATCAATGCAACCGGTAAAACAAGGCGCACAACACGAGTGTAATAGCAAAGACGGTTTTTTATTAGAATTTATAATTTTTTGTACTTCCGACTGAAAAACTAAGTCGGCATTTAACTTGTTCATTATATCTCCGTTTTTGCAATTTTTCCTTTTTCGTTAACTAAAATGTAGGCTTTTCCACCTGATGAAACACTTTGCTTTAACTCGCCGTCAACGAAAACTAACGCGCAATCGTCCTGTACGGCATAAGCTTTTTCTATGCCTTTTTCAATCATCGTAGAGGTAAAATCCTGCTCCCTTTGATTAAAATGCGGACACATTGTACCGTTAAGAATTCCCAAGCCTTTTTTCATAGAATATTCTGCGCTTTGACCGCGCATAATCTCATAATCGGTATACATATCAGTAAACCAACAAATTGCCCCCGCCGATAAACCGCAAATAATTTTACCTTGATTGTAAGCGTCTATTATAAGTTTATCAAGACCGCATTCAGACCACTTTTCAAGCATAAATACGGTATCTCCACCACCTATATATATACAGTCAGCCATTTGAATTTTATCAGCAATTCGCTTAACGTCCATTTCGCCGTAAACGATAAGCCCTACTTCGGCTTTTATATCGAAAACCGAGGTATACGTCTTTCTGAAACTGTTAAAATACGGCATACTGTCGTGCGACGCCGTACCTATAAACAAGGCGTTAGCTCTTCTTTCGCCCGCGTGCTCTTTTGCAAGGTTTGCGACGAATCTATCGATTTCTATCGTTGTTTTGTTTTTAATTTCACCACCACCTATGGCGATTATAGTTTTTTGCATATGTTTAATTATTCCTTGCCGATTATTTTTTTTGCGTTATTATAAAATAGGTCGTCAGCATACGCTTTGCCGTACTTTTTCCATATCAAGTTTCTTGCCTCTACCATACGGTTTAATCTGTCTTTATGCAAATCACTTGCTACAAAATCCACAAGCCCTAACTTCAAAAGTTTTCTAGTAAACTTTTTGCACGATTTATTTTCGCCCGTTACAGAATCAGCGTTAACCTGTATAAATCCTCCGTACGCCTTTATATCGTTTGCCATTTCTAGGTTTGCGTAAGTATATCTTTCAAAATGGCATACGATGGGTATAAAGCCTAACCTAGAAGATTCGTACACGGCTTCCACGATATCGGTATGCGCGAAGAAATCAAACTCTATGAGTATATATTTAGTGTTATTTAAGGTGATAATTTGTTGAGTTTCATGAATTAGAGGATTATCAGGTGAAAGGAATATCTCTTGTCCAAGATATAAATTAACGTTAATGTCGTTATTTTTTACCATTTCACAAAAATCGCTAAAAGCCTTTTTTATGCTTAGCTCGTCAAGATTAAAGCAACCCCTTAAATGCGGAGTTAAAAAAACGTCGGTAACTCCCGACGCAACTTGTTCTTTAAGCATTTGTAGGGAGTCGTTTATATCAGAACTTCCGTCGTCAACTAACGGAAGAATATGCGTGTGTATATCTATCATTCTAAACCCCCTTTTTATTTATTTTAACATAAAAAATATATTTACGGCAACTATACCGTAAATATACCTCAAATTTTTTATAAAATTTTTGCGTAGTCTTTGCTTATTATCTCTTTTAAAGCCCTAACGTGCAACTGTTCATCTAAAATTATTCTTGAAATTATCGCTTGAACACTCTCGTCGTCTAACTTTTTTATAATTTCTTCATACTGCGTTATTGCCGAAAGTTCGTCAGAAATATCGTCCAAAAGCATTTTTTCAGGTGTGTTGCTGTACGATACGCAGGAAGTGTTATAAAAATTGTACTTATACGGTGGTGATAGAGAATACACGGGTTTTACACCCAACTGCAATAAAGTTTTCCCTAAAAGTTCCACGTGTTCCATCTCTGCTAGTGAAATACTTAGTAAAATATCTGCTGTTTTTAGGTCATTTTCTTGTAAAAAATTGAACCTGTGATATAAATACTGCAAGGTTGCAGTAATTTCGCCGTGCAATCCCGCATATGCAGGAGCAATTATACTTGCCGTATAATTATTAGGTTTTACTTTTTCTACGTCGGGATACGGCAAATCAATTTTTAGGGGTTTTAACATTGACTTTCTCCTTAAACGTTTTATTTATAGTATGAGAAAGCCTAAAATTTAGTTAATTTACACGCCGTATTTTGACATTATTTTAAGCAAATCAGACAGTCCGTCGTTTATGCGCCGTTTAGTATCAAAATCGTTTTTACCGTTTTGTGCGTCTAATAAATTCGCCCTTAGACTGGTTACTTGCTTTTTATCGCTAACTGATAACGGGAAATAGTCCAACCGCTCTAAAATTCCACCAACGTGCGAAAAATCTATGTCGGGTTTTTCGGTTGTTTTTTCGTGAAGTGGCGTTGGGTTAACTATTATTTTATCTAAGATAGGTTTTAACGCAGGTTTTTCAGGTTCTTTTTTTATTTCTTTATCAATAAACTCTACAAACTCTTTTTGAGCGTTGGTTACCCTCATCTTTTTCTCGGGCAAACTGAAAAGCACTGCAATTGAAACCAAATCAAAACAAAACATAAACGCGTATCCCAACAGTGAATAGATGTTAAATGCTGATAAACAAATTCCTACCGTAAGGCTTGTGAGGTGCGAAACGATAAGCCACCCTCTACACTTTTTACTAAACGACGCAACCTTTATCGACAATACCAAAAAAACAATAAATGTCAAAACTGAAAAAGCAAAAATCGTTAAGAATAAAAAGTTAAGGTTAGTTTCTAAACTGAAAAAATTTAAGACGGACTTCAAAGCGTTAATCATACGCATATTGTAATCGGTCTTAATTGTCGAATATTAACTTTAATTTTGGTTTTATAGTTTATTTTAATTTATTTCTATTAAGTCGCCGTTAAAAATATTTACTATAATTTTTTTTGTGACTTCTAAACCCAAAACGTTTTCGACAGCGTAGGAATAAAGTTCTAACTGTTTAGAATATCTTTGCTTTAACACCTTTTCCCCGTGTACCGAATACTTGTAGTCAAGTATTTGCGCTTTTCCGTCCTTTACTGCGAGCAAGTCGATAACCCCTTGAATTAAAACGCTTTGTTCAGAGTTTGTATCGGTAACAAAACTCGCAGGCACGTTAACCATAAAACTCTTTTCCCTAAATAGTCTGAAATTTTTTAATTCTTTTAACTTCTCGTTATTTAAGGCTTTTATTATACCATCTAAGCTCAAAGTTTTTATTTGTGTTTCATCAAGTATACCTTTAAGAATTAAAGCTTCTACTTGCTGAATTAAAGATAAAGACGAATTAAAATCGTAAAGTTCGAGTATCTTATGCGCAAGCGTACCTTTTGTTTCGTCTGTCTGACCGTGTAAAGTAACTTCTCCCATAGACTTTTTGTAATTTTCCGATTTTACCACGTCGGTTACGTTAGTTTTGAGCGGTAAAACAGTGTCCGATACGTATGGATAAGTAAAATTAAAACTTTCAGCCATTTTTTGGCTAAGAGATAAATCAGGCTTAACTATTAATACCTGTTTTTGGTCTTTCGTTAAATCGGTAAATTCAAATTCTTCTGGGTGATGAACAACAACTTGTAGGTTTGGCGGAAGATAGTCTAACATTCTATCTGCGCCCGAAAATTCCTCAGCGCGGGAATATTCACCCTCAAAGGTAAGGTGAAGTGAATACGACGCTCGCGTTGTCGCAACGTAGAAAAGTCGCATTTCTTCTTTTACCCTTTCAGTTTTCATTTTTTGTCTTACGTAAGCCCTCAGTAAAGTTTCCGAGTAGGTTTTTTCAGTTTGGTTATAGTATTTGAGCGCAAATCCGCAATCTCTGTCAAGTAAAACTTCTTCTCTCTCTTCGCCAGCGTTCATCTTACGTTCTAACCCACACACTATTACCACTGGGAACTCTAACCCCTTAGACGCGTGAATAGTCATAACCCTTACCGCATTGTCGTCTGAATTAAATGAAGTTCTAAATGCGTCCTTGGCGTTGTCGATATTATCTAAAACTTCTGAAACAGTCTTTAACGCACCGTTAGTTTCGGTAAGTTCGATAAACTTCCTTATACGCTTTAACTTTAACTCACCTTGTTTTTCTGCAAGAATAACGGTTAAATACATACTGTCGTCTAATATTTTTTGCAAAACGCCTTTTGCACCGATAAAATCGGATAAATATCTTAAATGTTTCACGTAATCGTCAAATGCTTTTACCTTTTCGTACAGTTCGCCCTGAGCGTTGTTAAGATAATAGTCGTAAGCGTCGTAAAACCCGTTTTTGCCTTTATTATCCACGTAAAAAATAACAATTTTTGCAAGTTCTTCTTCGGTAAAATTTCCGATAGGGCTTTTCATTACCGTTGCAAGCGGAAAGTCTATTTTAAAGCAATCTATAAGTCTTAGCGCATTTATTAAAACTTGTACTTCGGGGTACTGGCAAACGTCCTGACTTACTTCGCTGACCACGTTAACGCCGTGCCTTTTTAAACCGTCAACCAGCTTTTCAACGTACTCGTTGGAACGGTTTCTAGTTAGTATTACTATATCGTTAAAAGTAATAATCTTTTTTGTTTTTTTCTTGGGGTCGTAGTAAGTTTTACCTAGTTCATCTCTAATGATTTCAGTTATCAACGAAGAAATGGTCGTCGCTTTTTTACTACTGCTGTTTTTTATTTCTTCTAGTATATCGTATACGCGTGGCGTTTCTTTTACGACTGGCTTTTTATCGGGCTTAACTAATAAATGAACAGTCGCCCTACCTTGGTTTTCTTCGCCGTAAATACCGCCTGGTTTTAAGGTGGAGTTAAGAGAATAATCTTCGCCAAAATTGTCTTTTTTCATACAATAGGTGAAAATTTCGTTTACCTTATTTATGACGTTGTCAGCCGAACGAAAATTACAGTTGAGCATAGCCGTCTTTTTGCCCGTCGCTTGCATATCCTTCATCTTATTAGCAAAAATATCAGGATTGCAACCACGGAAACCGTAAATGCTTTGTTTTACGTCGCCCACCATAAACAAATTATCGTGAGATACAGCGGTGATAATTTCTTCTTGAACACCGTTAGTATCTTGATATTCGTCAACAAAAACGTATTTATACTTCTCCCTAACTTCCTTTCTAACCTTTTCGTCCGATAAAGTTTTGTACGCGTAATGTTCTAAATCGTTAAAATCTAAAAGGTTTTCTTCGGTTTTTAACTCCGCGTAAATTTCTCCGTATTCTTTAACCATACCGACTAGATAATCGGTAGTTAAACAAATTTCAGGCAACCTTTTAAGGTCTTGCTCTTTAACGCTTATACATTTACAAAAACTCTTGAATAGCTTCTTCAACGAGTCGCGTATAGCAGTTGCTTTTTCTTTTAATTCTAACGGTTCTTTGCTAAGTTTACTTTCAAAACTTAATCTTAAAGAATAATTTTCAAACTGCTTTAAACCGTAAAGGTCAGTTTTTAACGCTTTTTCAATATCTGATATTAGCGAAACACAAAATTCCGCGCTTTTCGTAAGTCCATAATTTTTAAAGCCTTGAAAAAGCGCATAGGATTTTTCTTTTAACTTAGACAGTTGCACGTCTAAACCATTTTTATAATTTTCACAAAGTTTTTCGTAGCCTTCTAGTGTATAAAATTGTTTATGTAATTGATAAACCTTTTCAGGAACTGCCTCAACTGACGCGTATTCATAAAGCGTTTGAATAGTATTTCTAAGTCCCGCGTCAGAACGTTTTTTAATAAATTTGTTTAAAAACTCGTTAAATTCAGGCGAATTGCTTGTGTAACGAGAACGCATTAGTTTCGAAACGGCTTTGTCTTTTAATATTTTTGCTTGTGTAGCGTCTGCAATTTTAAAATCAGGCGAAACGTCTGCAACGTAAAAATAGGTACGGATTAGACGCGCGCAAAAAGAGTGTAGGGTAGAAATATCGGCATTTGAAACGTCGTTTAATTGTTCAGATAAATCTTCTCTACCATCGGCAATCCTGTCCATTAACGCAGATTTTAATCTTTCTTTCATTTCGGTTGCCGCAGCCTCTGTAAAAGTAACGGCTAGTATTTGGTCAACTCTTGCCTGCCCGTTTACAATAAGTCGAATAAGTCTTTCTATCATAACGAAAGTTTTTCCCGACCCAGCCGACGCCGAAACCAAAATATCGCCCGATTGATGGTTTATAATATCAAGTTGTTCTTGTCTTAATTCGGGCATTCTTCTTCTCCTTTTAAAAACGCGCAAACGGTTTGCTCGGTTACCGAGCCCACTTCTCTTTCTTCAATATTAACTTGATTACACATCGCCTTAAACGTGCAATAAGTACATACGTTTTTATATGGCGAAACAACGACAACTCCGTCGTTAATTTGGTTTACCGCCTTTTCGGAAATTTTCTTAGCATAATCCATAAACGCTTGCAAAGTTTCGCTGTCAGTCGCCTTTTTGACTTCACCGTTTAGAATTTTTACACCGGTAAACTCGCCGACAGTATCGGTTAGCACAGTGTTATCTTGGGCAGTTATAACTTGTATATCGTCTAACGTTTTACCAACCGCCAAAGAACCTTTTTCCCCGTCGTCGCTAGAAAAATCGTCTGATATAGGCAAATAGTATACGCCCGCAGGTTTTTTATCGGTGATGGCGGACGCGTATAGATATAATTGTAGCTTGTTGCCTGTGAAAAGCGCTTTGTCGGTTGCGTCTACACTTCCCGTCTTGTAGTCTATGATTCTAAAATAGTCGCCGTAGGTGTCAATTCTGTCTATTCTGCCCGATATTTTTGCCTTGCCGTCGCCTAAAATTACTGCCGAATACGACGCGTCTTTAACGTCGCCGAAACCCACTTCGGTTTTTACGTCCTTAAAGTCGGTACGGTTAAAATAATCAAGGGTTTTACGACAATATTTTTTACACTCTGCTATGGTGCGGACGATGGAATTTTCCGTTTCGGGGTCGTCGAACAACCACGAAAATTCTTGATTTGACAAGACTTCTTTGATAATACCGTCAAAAGTATTGTCGAAATTTTGGTCTGTTACATTTTTTATGTCGGCAAGGAAACGTCTTAACGTTTCGTGCATAACGTTACCAACTGAAATCCCGTCGGGTTTTCCCTGTTTTCTTTCCTTTATTTTAAGTCCATGTATTAAAAAAGAACGGTATGGGCATTTGTAATAGTCTTCGATTGCCGTAGGAGAAGAAATTTTTCCTGCAACTGCTTTTAGTCCGTCGTTTAACCGCAGTTTAATTTGTTTATTTGCGCTTTGTAGAATTCTATCCACGTTACGTTTGTCACTAACGTGGTAAAAGCTTGCAGGCAAAGTAAAATCGTCTTCTATTCCCTGACAGAAGTCGCTACACCCTTTGGCAAAAGAATAAAGAGCTTGTTTTTCGGATAGGTATCCGTTATCTTCATCAAAAGGCTTTAAAGTAAAAGCACTAGACAAATAAGATATTACTTGGCTTTTTACGGTTTGCTTTCCGTTACCGTCGGTAATAGGATAAGACAAATATAAGCTTTCACTAAACGACGAAAGTCCGAGCGTTACGTTTTGACGCTCGCGATGATTAACAACTCTAATTTTCGGTTCAACTAAAATTTTTAATTTTTCCAAAGCATTTATATCACTGTCCGTTAAGATTGCAACGTCCTCTTTTGCCAGAGGAACGTCGCTCGTTAACCCCATACAGAAAATATGTTTTGATTGGCTTAAAGACACTTCCTTAAACGCACCGATAAACACCGCGTCGTTATACTGCGGAATAACCGACAATTCCAGCGCAGAAACACCACTTAAAAAGATTGCTTTATACTCATTGTAATCTACCGTCGTTTGACCTAGAATTGACTGCATTTCGTTTAGGATTTTATCTACTGCGTCGAATATTTGGTCATTAATGTCGCTTTCCACTGAGAATTCAAGCGTTTTGAGTTTTTCAGTATGTGCTAAAAGACGTTGTTTTACGTTGAGAGTAGTCAATAAACGGTTAACGTCAAAACTTTCTAAAAGCGAACAAACGTAAGCTCTGAAATTTTCAAGCTTTTGTTTATCTACCGTCGGGTCGTCGAATTTCAACGGTTTTTTAATGGTCGAATAGTTTACGTTATATTTAAGCAGATAATTTTCAAAGTCGTCTGTTAAATCTTTGTCACTACAAACTAGTGGGTTTTTATAAAAATCTTTTAGTGCTTTTCTCTCAAAATTATATTTAAATACGTCTATATAAGAAATTATTAGTGTTATGAGCGGATGATTAAAAGGAACCGTTACCGTATCTAAAAAGTATGGTATGCCTAAAAGATTGAACGCTGAAAAAATAGCGTCTTTATATTCGGTAACGTCTGATACTGCCACGCAAAAATCTTTATATTTATAGTTACCGTCTTTTACTAACGAGTAAATCTTTTGGGCAACTGATTCAGCCTCCTTAAACTTGTCGCTAAAAGTAGAGAAATAAATCTTGTCCGTTATAACTTTTTGTATTTTTTGCGCGGTGGGATTAAACGTTCTTTGGGTTATAATTTTAGCCTCGTTTGAATACGCAGTAGGTATTACAGTAATTTCAGGTTTAATTTTGACGGTTGCGCATACGTCTATAAAAGCGTTAGCGGTTTCATTAACGTAAGCGAATTTGTTAGAACCCTCTACCAATATTGCAGTTACTGACTTTGCTTTTTTTAGCAAGTGTTTTATAGCTAATTTCATTTGGGCGGTAAAGCCGTTATAGCCTATAAGATATACGTCTGAATTTGGTATTTCGTCGTCGTTTTCTATAATTTGAGGCAAATACGACAAACTGGAATTTTGGTCGTCGTAACCGTTAACTGTTAAAAATTTTTCGTAAGCCGAATAAATTTTTAAAGCGTCGCTTAACTTATCTTTTAATAATCCGCGTGCATTTAAAACAGCGGTTTTTAAGTCTATAAGCCCTACTTTTGCGCTTTTAAGTTGAGCGATTAGGTCGTATATAGAGGGCGCTAAACCAATCTTGTTTTGCGAAAAACGTTTAAGCGGTAAATCTTTTAACACCCGTTTTACCACCATGGCAGAGCCTTCTTTGGTCAAAACTTTTTCTAGCGGACGTTTTTTTCGCATATAATTACCGAACGAATAAACGTCGGTATTAAAACTGCCTTTAAATGCATTACAAATCATCCGCTCGGTCATAAGTGAAACCTTTTCTTCGCAAAATATAAGGTTTCTTTGGTTGCCTTGGGATTTTTTCAACTGGTCTATAAGACAGTTAAAGACGTTAAATTGTGAATCAGTTAAAATAAGTTTTGCCATACCCTTTTATTTTAACATATTTTTACGTGCATTTAAATACTTTTTAAGTTTAAAGTTTTACAAATATTTTTTTATGTGTTAAAATGTAATTACACAGTTTTCGGAGGAGCACATGAGAAAATTTATTATCGCATTAATCTGCGTAATTACTATGCTTACTGCATGCCTTGCAGGTTGTAGTTGCGTTGGCACTCAGCCTTTAAGTTTTAACTGTAAGTTTTTCGGTGAAAACGCCGTTACGGACCCATCCTTAGGATATAAGGAAACACTTACCTATAACGTGGAGTATCTTGAAAAACGTTCTGACTTAGATGGTAAATCGTCTTTACTTAACGACGTTAATTTTACTTTTACAAACGGCATTTACGTATCCACCTTAGAAATGGCAACCTCTTTGCCTGACGGAATTACTAGCGACATTACAATCGACTTGCCGTCCGATGCTAGTACCTTATATAAATTAACTACTAAGTTAAGTATTACAAGTACTTATTCAGGATTAGACGAAGGCAACGGCGAATACCAAGATTTCATTGAAAGCACCGTTTATTTTTGTTCTTTTAGATTAAGTTACGCGCCTATTTACTCTATTGTTAAAACAGACTATTCAGTATTATTTGTAACAGATACTGCGTCAAGCGTTAAAAAACTACAATCGGAAAGAGAAATTACTTATTCAAAAGATAAATACGTTATAAAAGAAACGGTTGCTGATAACCAAACCTCAAACGAATACGAATACGAATTTATGACGGTTATTGATAATGCGCAACTGTTGTTCGCGTTGAGAAATATTGACGTATCAAAAGAGTCTTCATTCTCTCTTCCCACAGTATCGTACGCGTACGGCGAAGCAAAAAATTTAAGAATAGACAATGAAAGTCAAACAACTAATTCCGTTGAATTGGTTGTAAACGGCACCGAAATAAAAGACAATATGCCTCTTAACAATTACGCGTTTATGATAAACGACGCTACTAAGGCTGGTATTCCTCAATACGTAGAAATTCAAAGCGCAAAATCAGATAATTTGGTTTTTAATTCTTTACTGCACTCTTACGTAGAACCTTTAACCGCATACGGCAATATGCTTTCGATGGGCTATTTAGAATACACCTTAACAAACGTAGAAATAATTAAATAATTTAACAAATTAAACTGAAACCCCTCGCGATATCGCGAGGGGTTTTGTGTCTATTTAGTAATTTATATTATTGAGCGGTTTTTACGTCAAAATTTTCAGCTACGCCTAAATTCCAGTCAGCACCTTTTTCAACGCTGTTCCATTGAGTACTTGTGCCTGCAAAATCAATTTTAGATAAAGTAGAGAAATTCTCAAACGCGCCTTTATAGAGGTTAGTTATGCTAGCAGGAAGTTTTAGTTCGCTAAAACAGTTTGCGTTATAGAACGCACGTTCGCCGATAGCAGTAACTTTGTCGTTTAAATTGATTTTGGTAACCATAGTAAGTCCACTAAATGCGTACATCGGAATTTGGTAGTCGTTTTTAGGAGCGATGGTAATGGTTCTTAAAGTCATCGGAACGTAGTAGGTAACTGTGTTACCTTCAATCGCATTGAAACTTTGAGTAATTTGTGCGCCACCTGCATATTCCTCGGTACCGAAGACGTAACAAAATAATCTTTCTGCATCTACCGCTTTATCTTCGGATAAGGTTTGACCTTCATATGCGTCTGCGTTTACGTTAGACCCTACGAACGGTAAAGTTATATCTCTTACGCTCTTCATATTTTTGAATGCGCCAGCGTCGATTTTTGTTACGGTGTTAGGTACAATTACAGCGGTAAGAGTAGAGTTACCGTCAAAAGCGCCTTCTTTAATTCTGGAAACCTCGGCAGTTTCGCCGTACTTTGCTTTAACGACTTTTTCGATATCGAGTTCATTAACGCCTAAACCTTCGTCAACGTATTTATAAACTACGTATTTGCCGTCTTCTTTTATACAAGAAATACCTTTGGAACTGGTATTGTCAGGTGTATCAGAACAACCAACCATTGAGAATAACGCCAAAATAGAAATAACGGCTATTAATAATATAGAAAAAAACTTTTTCATAATTTGCTCCTTGCAAATATTAGACTAATATACTTGAATTAGTTTAACATTTATTTGCAATTTTGTCAATAGATAATATGTATTTACAAGGTTAAACTTTATCTCTTCCTATCTAAATTACAGCTTTCCCGTCAAAAAAACTGCGTAAGTACCCGTCAGCATCCACTCCACTTTTGATAAACGCGCTTATTAAGTCGTCGGGTGTGGCGATTTTATATAAGTTTTCGTTGTAATATTTTTTAAGTCCGTTAAAGAATTTCTGCTCGCCTGCTGTTGTTCTAAGATAATCGTACATTATGCAAGGTTTTACGTATGCAAGGTTAACGTATTCGTATTCACTCTTAAACTCTTTTAAATTTCTTATCATCGAAGTATCAACCTTACCAAACAGTTTATCTGAAACCGTACAGTAGGTTTTATAAGTGGTTTCCGATGATTTTATAAGTTGACTTCTGTTTAAGCCGTATTCGGGGTAATTTTCATAAAAACATACTACCGAATATTCGGCTAACCCCTCGTCTAAAAAGCCGTATTCTATTTCGTTGTTGCCTACCCCTGCCTGCCACCATTGATGTGCCGTTTCGTGAACTATTACTTCGCCGTACGCTTTTTCTTCTAAATTATCGCTTATCATGGAAAAAGCCGAAAACTCCATACCGCCCTGAACAAATTCCGTTTGAACTACGGTATAAGTTTCAAAGGGATATTCTCCATAAAGATTTTCAAACAACGTCAACGATTTTACGGCGTATTCCAAAGAATTTTCAGGGTTAGCGTCGTCATAATAATAGTAAGTTATAGGTATTCTTGTTTGGTTATCGGTAAGACACTTATAATTTTTACTTAAAACCATAGTAAAAGAACGTGCGTTATTTAATTGATATTTATATATTTTCAAATCCTTTGAAAGATTACTTTCTAATAATTTGCCTGCGCCCGCAACTACGTAATCGTCTGAAACTGTAAACTCTACCGCATAATTTGCGACGTCCGAGAAAAACGGGTCGCCGTTTGCATAATATAAGCATTCATAAAACCCATTGTCGTCAATAGCGCACAAAATCGGATAAAAGTTTGCTAAATTTACCGTGTTGTCGTTTACACCCGTTCTGTGAACGACGTTTGCTAGCGTCGTAACAAAATCTATCGAAACTTCTACGCTTTCACCAGGAAAAAGTTGTTGCGTTAAATAAACGCTTAATACGTTTTCATCTTCGCCTGTTATTTTATATTCGAGCGCTTGTTCCCCATCGGTTACAGCAGTTATCTCAATTCCACCGTAAGAAACACCGTTGGGATAACATTGACTCTTGTGACCTGCACTGACGGGCGAGTACTTTGCGTCTTTTCTAAAAGCGTTAGCAAACAAGTTAAATTTTAGTTGGTCTAATACCTTTTCTGTATCGTTATAAAAAGTTACAGTTTGACTAGCGCTTAATTTGTTATCTTGAAAAGAACATTTTATGTCGTACGAGGATACCTCTTTCTCAGAACTTTTACAGCCGAAAAAAATAATTGACGACAATAAAAAAGTAAAAGTTAAAAATAAAATGACTGTTTTTTTGAATTTTGACATTTAAAAACTCCGTTTAAGATATTTTATTTATATCTTATTCGGAGTTTTCCCGTTTAATACTAAATATTATTTTTCGTTAAAGGTTAAATATTTTGCAGGGTCAATAATTTCGCCGTTTTCGGTCACTTGGAAATGCAAATGTGCCCCTTCGCCGTATTCTTGTCTGTTAGATGAAGATACTTCGCCTATAACGTCGCCAGTCTTTACTTTTTGACCTACCGTTACGTTTTCGCCGTCCGCTAACGAATTATATACTGTTTTAAGTCCGTCACCGTGGTCAATTACAACAGTCGTACCAGTCAAAAATTCAGTAGTAACACTTTCTACTATTCCATCGTAAACGGCAAGAACGTTAGTTCCTTCCGGGGCGAAAAAGTCTACTGCTAAGTGCGCAGAATATCTTTTAAGCGTGCTGTTAAACACCATTTGTTCGCTGTATTCGCCTATCATAGACGCACTTTCAACAGGCATGATGAAAGTAATGGGCGTCGATACGGGATTAGACGGTTCTGACGGTAAAATATCTTCTACCACTACGTCTTCGTCACTAGGTTTTTCAACGACTATTTGGTCAATCGGGTCTTGTACTTGGTCGGACGATTTATTGTTTAATAAAACGAGAGTAAGCGACAAGCCTATTGCCACTATGCACAACGCGAAGATTAAATATACTGCGTTGGTTTTAAAGAAATTTAATACCTTACTGTTAGATTTTTTCATTTTTTTGCTCCTTTTGTCTTTATGTAGAGTGATTATTGACATATAAAATTTTTATATACTCATTATTTTCAAAAACTTCCGAAAATTATAGGCGTCCCTATTACGGTTTTGTTATTTTTAATAAAAATTTGAACGTTTACGTTTTCTCCGTTTAAGGTTATTTTGTTTTTTAACTTTTCTGAATATGCGTAAATGCTCACGCCGTCGTTAATTGTTTCCGTAAAAACTGTTCTTGCCTGTAATTGTTTAATAATATCTTCAATATCATCGTTATATATAACGATACTTTCCCCAGTTTTATTAAACCTTGTCTTAAATTTTAAATCCTGGGTACGGATTATTTTTGCCATTGAAGAATTTTTCCCTGTATACGTTTCGTAAGGAATACCCAAAGTAGTTAAATAACTTTTTGAATTTAGTTGCCAAACGCTAAAAAAGCAAAGAATCGAAAGTGTTAGTATTAACGCTTTTTTCAACATAAAAAAACTCCCCTTGATTTTTACAAGGAGAGTATTGACTCTAATTTCTTTTTTTATACTTCTATAAATTCTAAAATTCCGCTTTCTCTAATTAAACTCATACCGTTTAACGTGTCGTTTAAATCACCCGAGTGATAAACACAAAATTTTAAGTGCTTGTTTTCTTTACCCCCACCACCAAGAGCGTGATAAGTGCTGTTTATTTGTCCTACAAGTTTTTCTGTTTTAACAACTTGTTCGTTCAAAGTTTTTTTCAGTTGATTGAGATTGTTTTTAGAATTATTGTAGTTGTTTATTTGCGCTAGTAACGTTTGCATAAAAACTTTTTCATCGACCTTTAATGTTTTTGATATATTGTTCGCGCGCGCATTGTAGTCGGGGATTTCTAAAAGGTGCTCGTAATCACCGCTGAAATACTTTTTATAAAGATTGAGAGTGTATTTTAAAAAGGCTATTCTGTCGTATCCTTCAAACTTGGGCATCAACTGTTTTACTGAATATTCAGAGCTTGTTATCCAAAGATGCCCTCCTGACATACGGTTAGCGATTTCTGATAAAAACATATTTTCTACAATATGTGATTTCCGATTTTCAAGAGAAACTTTAAAACAAGTCAACGTGTTGTCTATTGCGGTACTTAAAACCTCGTATGACGCTTTTGAGAGCCTTTTAGAGTGAAGCTTACTATACACCTTATAATCTATCAAGTTTACAATCTTGCTAGTCGTGTAGGCGTAAATTTTAGGCAAATCAGGTTGACAAATATTATCGTCAAGAATAACGTGCTGATTACAATCTAAATTTACTTTGTCAATTTGTTCTCCGTTTTTTATAAAAAGGACAGGAGATATAAAATCTGCTGAGTTGAATTCTTTTAAGACGTGAATAACGTCAACGTTTTTTATTGCCCCGAAATATTTTATTGCATAATTGAGCGAAAAATCAAAGGTAATTATAGCTCTTACGTCTTCGGGAAGTGTAAAGAGTCTTGATAAATCGTCGACGCTATTTTTAAATTCTTCTGGCATAATGACGCTTAAAGGCTTAAATCCTGCATTTTTTAGGGCTGATGAAAAATTTTTGCCTAGTTCTTGATACGTAGAGTTAAAATACAAGGTTGCAACTTTACCACACGGACAAATTTCGGACAAAATTTTAGTAATTTGGTCGACGTAATCTCCGTAATAAAAACGAAGTCCTCCGTGCTTCTTGTCTACTTTATAAAGAGATACAGTATCATTAAGTTTTTTTGCTATTAGATTATTTTCCATAACTTTACATTAAATATAGTAATTTACAACTTTGATTTTGTCAAGCAAAAAGGTAAAATTGCTAAAAACAGAGTGTTTTTAGCGTTTTTTTATCAAAAAACGACACTTTTTTTAAAAAACCTCTTGTAAATACTCTATTTTATGGTATAATATAATCAGTAATCTATGGAGGTTCATATAATGAACAAAAATGAATTGGTAAGGGCTATTGCAAACAACGCAGGTATCACCTTAAAAGACTCAGCTTCATATTTAGATAGTTTCATCGATACTATCACTGCTGAACTTAAAAAGGGTGAAAAAATTCAAATTTCCGGGTTCGGTACTTTTGAATTAAAATCTAAGGACGCAAGAGAAGGCGTTAACCCCAAAACAGGCGAAAAAATTAAAATCGCTGCATCTAAAACCCCTGCTTTCAAGTTTGGTAAGGCTTACAAAGATTCTTTCTAAGAAAATACTAGAATTTAAAAAGTTAAGACCCCTAAAACAAAGGGGTCTTAATATTTTAAAAATAATTTTAATAGCTTTAATCAAAAAAGCCATCGAAAATCGATGGCTTTTTAGTTTTGTTAAAATTTTAATTATTTAACGATTTTAGAAACAACGCCTGAACCTACGGTTCTGCCACCTTCACGGATAGCGAAACGTAAACCTTCTTCCATAGCGATGGGGGTGATAAGTTTAACGTTCATGTTGATGTTGTCACCAGGCATAACCATTTCTACGCCTGCGGGAAGTTCGATTGAACCGGTAACGTCGGTAGTTCTGAAATAGAATTGAGGACGATAGTTATTGAAGAACGGAGTGTGACGGCCACCTTCTTCTTTGGTAAGGATATACACTTGACCTTCGAATTCAGTGTGGGGTTTAACAGAACCGGGTTTTGCAATAACTTGACCACGTTCGATTTCGTTTTTGTCAATACCACGGAGGAGCGCACCTACGTTGTCACCTGCTTGTGCTTCGTCAAGAAGTTTTCTGAACATTTCAAGACCAGTAATAACGGTATTCTTGCTTTCTTCGGAAAGACCAACGATTTCAGCGGGGTCGTTAACTTTGGTTACACCACGTTCTACTCTACCAGTAGCAACGGTACCACGACCAGAGATGGTGAATACGTCTTCTACGGGAAGTAAGAAGGGTTTGTCGTCTTCACGAGCAGGAGTGGGGATATAAGAGTCAACAGCGTCCATTAATTCAAAGATGCATTTGCATTCAGCAGATGCTTTGATTTCGTCAGCAGAGTGGTCGCCTTGTGCATATTCTAATGCTTTTAATGCAGAACCCTTAATGATGGGAGTTGCATCGCCAGGGAAACCATATTCAGAAAGAATATCTCTGATTTCCATTTCAACGAGTTCTAAAAGTTCTGCGTCTTCTAATTGGTCGCATTTATTCATGAATACTACGATATAGGGAACGCCTACTTGACGAGCAAGAAGGATGTGTTCTCTGGTTTGGGGCATGGGACCATCAGTAGCAGCAACTACTAAGATTGCGCCGTCCATTTGTGCAGCACCAGTAATCATGTTCTTAACGTAGTCTGCGTGTCCGGGGCAGTCAACGTGTGCATAGTGACGACCTTCGGTTTGATATTCAACGTGAGCGGTATTAATT
>JAZRGZ010000083.1:0-20685 GCA_045644505.1 Christensenellaceae bacterium
ACGAAAAATTCGACGGCGTTAAAACTGACGATGAAAATTCGTGCACGTTATTCACCTTTATATTTAAGAACAAAGAATATTTCGGTAAGATTGAGGGTAGTGGTAAAGTAGAACGTACTTACGCCACCTTAATTTTAGAGCTTATAAAAGCTTCTCTTACAAAGACTGCCGAGCTAAACAAACAAGATTTTTTACTCTCATTACTGCATTCGGAACTGACTACTAGCGAAGCACAAAAATACGTAAAAAAATATCGTATACCGTTTGGGGCTTGTTGCGCCATGATTATTAGCGCTCCGTCAGACGTTCACGAGGTGTCGGAAGTCGTGCAAAATTACGGTAATTTAACCAAAGACTTTTGTTTTCCCTTAGACGAAACGTCGTGCGTATTCGTAAAGTTTTCAGATGACACTACCAAAGAATATTGTTCTTTTACCGAATATGCTGAATATATCGCACAATCTGTTTATGACGAACTTGCTATTAAGGTTACCGTATATACGGGCGGAATAGTTAAAAGTGTTCTCGAACTTGGTACTTCGTTTTTGCAAGCGTCTACGGCTTTACGTATGGCGGAAACCGAAAATCATAAAAGCCAAGTACACTCTTTCAAAGAATATATGCTAAATAAAATTTTGGAAGACCTACCAAAATACAAGCTGGAAGAATATTTAAAACTTCTAACAGACCCTGGTGCAGAGGAAATATTTTCCGATGACGAAATTATGCTAACGGCAGAAGAATTTTTGCTTAACAGTCTTAACCAAAGCGAAACGGCGAGAAGGTTGTATTTACATAGAAATACTTTAAGTTACAGGCTTGATAAGATAGAAAAAGCGACGGGATTAAACGTAAGAAATTTCCCAGATGCCGTATCGTTTAGGCTTATAACTGTATTACGTAAATTGGTAAAATAAAATGGAAAACAAAATGTCAAACACCGCTAACGAAAGAAAAAAGAAAATATTTTTTAGGGTGGCAATCGTATTGTCGCTTATTATTTCTTTCGTGTGCGGTTATTTTTTTAATACGCTAACGCAAGGCAAACAAAGAAGAAATCTTAACGCAGTTTTAGAACTTATAGAAGAAAAAGGCGTTTACGTTACCGTAAACCCTGACGGTTCTGAACTCACCGACGACCAACTTTTAGATTTAATAGTAAAAACGCTCTTAGAAAACGATAAATACGCAAGGTATTTCAGCAAAGAAGAATATCAAGCGCAACATCAACAAAATCAAGGTAATTACAGTGGTTTTGGATTAGCATTTGCAGGTTCAAATACCGTTTATTCAGTGGTCGGCAATTCACCTGCTGAAAACGCGGGCTTACGCGCTAGCGACGTCATACAAAAATTAAAAGCCGACGACAAACAGGAAGTGGAGATAGATAATTTTGAAGCACTCAACGCGTTTTTAGATGCTAACGCAAATTGTAGAACGCTAAAAGTTACGGCTTCTAGAAACGGTGAACTAAAAGAGTTCGTTTTAGAAAGAAAAGAATACGTCGCAAGTTACGTAAAATATTTTGATGACGGTAAAAGTGTTAATTTAATATCCAACGGTAAAAGCGTTACTTTTAGCGATTATCTTTTAGACAAAGAATACGATTTGCCGTCTGATACCGCGCTAATTAAATTAAACGAGTTTATGGGTGACGCTGACGTTCAGTTTGGTGGTGCAATAGACTATATGAAAGAACGTGGCAAAACCAAGCTTATACTTGATTTAAGGGGCAACGGCGGTGGACGGTTAGACGTATTAAGTAAAATTGCAGGCTATCTTATATATAACGGCGGAAATAAAACAAACGAAATAGTATACAGTCAAGGCAAAAACAAAGAAGAAATTTTTTATACTACTTTCAATAAATACAATACGCAAATAAAAAAGACGGTTGTTCTTGCCGACAAGAACACCGCCTCTGCATCGGAATGTTTAATAGGTGCAATGCTATATTACGGGAAACAAGAGATAGACGGTAATTTTAGTACCGCTAACTTGGTAATAAGCAAAAACGCGTTAGGTAACGCCACGACGTACGGCAAAGGTATTATGCAAACCACGTATCAACTGTATTCTGGCGAAGCCGTCAAGTTTACTACCGCTAAAATTTATCAACCAGACAGAACTACTTGTATTCAAGACGTTGGCATAACCACCACGCCTGAAAATCAGGTAGACGATTTAATTGCCGTTAGTCGAGCCGTAGAAATTATGACTCTCGGCTAAAATAACAGTTAAGACACTCTACAATTTGTTTGTCGGCAAAATCTGACAAAGGTTTAAGTCCTTCTTCTTCGCATTGTGAAGCGGAAGGATTTTTGTTTTGATAAGAGCCTTGCATAAACGCGCTGATTAAAGGTAGAACTGTCTGTGGGTTAAGATTAGAAATAACCTTTTTAACGTCGAAGTTGTTTTCTTTTAATTTTTCTATTATAGGCGTAATAGCGCTAAGATTAGAATCTTTTAAAACGTAAGATAATAAAAATTGTAATATTTCCATATAAAACCTGCTAACAATATAGTATATGTTATTCATAGAATAATATTGAAAAAATTTTTTGGGAGAAAAGTTATGCAGGATTTTAACGATTACGTAAATAACCAAGGCAGTAACAGTAACGACCTATTCGGTATAGTAAACGACTTAGCAAAAAAATTCGACGGTAAAGGGCAGGGTGAACTGCTAAAAGCTATTTATCAAAAAGCCAAAGAGGGAAAGGCTAACGGAACGCTATCTAACGCCGAAATAGACGGTTTTGCAAATATGCTCGCGCCTATTCTTGACGATAAGCAAAGAAAGACGCTCAAAAAAGTTGTCGAAGAACTCAAAAAGATTTAAGTTGAACTATTTCTTTAATAGCTTTTATAAAATAGTTTAATTCACCTGTTGTATTTTGAACGGCAAGACTAACGCGAACAAGCCCAGCTTGGTCGGTTTTTAAGTGTTTATGTATTAGTGGAGCGCAGTGAAATCCGCCTCTTACAGCTATATCGTACTTATCGTTTAAAATTTGCGAGACTTCTATACTGTCGGCGTTTTCTAAGCTAAACGACACAATTCCAGTAGGGTTAGGAGAAGAATAAACTTTAACTCCGTCAATGGATAAAAGAAGATTTATGAGTTTTGCGGTGGCATTTTCAAGATGATAGGCAAAATTGGTAAGATTTTTCATAGCGTATTCTACGCCCTCGGAAATTGCAGAAATTGCCGGTAAATTAAGAGTTCCCGACTCTAAACGTTCGGGGTAATCGTCGGGTTGATTGGGATTAAAAGTATCTATTCCAGTACCGCCGAAAGTTAAAGGTTTGATTTCGGTGTTTTCATCAAACGCCAAAACCCCACTGCCCATAATACCGTAAAGTCCTTTATGGCAAGCGAGCGCAAGAATAGATACGTTATTTTTTTTCATGTCGATTTTAACGTGACCTGCACCTTGCGCTCCATCGACTAAAAAAGTTACGTCATTGTCTTTGGCAAGCCTGCCTATTCTTTGAATAGGCATTACTTCGCCCGTTACGTTGGATGCCGAAGTGACGGCTATGAGTTTTGTGTCGGGCGTAATTTTTTTAGCTATCTCTAAAACTAAGTCGTCGTCTTGTCCGCACGATACGATATCGAGCGATATAACACCTTGTTTTTTTAAATAAAAAAGAGGTCTTAAAACAGAATTGTGTTCGTACACGGTAGTTATTACGTGGTCGCCTTTTTTTAATAAACCAAAAATTGCCGTATTAAGTGCTTCGGTGCAGTTTTTAGTAAATATAACTCGTTCCGGTGGACAGTTGAACGCTTTTGCTACCGAAACACGTGAACGGTAAACTAGTTCAGCGCCCGTAACCGAAAGCCTATGACCACTTCTTCCGGGGTTAGCAGATAAAAACTTCAAAACGTTTTTAGCAACGTCTAAGACTGCCGACGGTTTAAATCCGCCCGTTGCTGCATTGTCTAAATATATCATATAATTTCTCCTTGCAATAGAACACAAAATGGTAGTTTTTAATAATATATTGTATAAGGAAGTTTATTCTTTTATGCAAAGGAGAAAGCATTTATGGAATACGTAATTGTCGCAGTTCGTTCACGTTCGGTAGTTGTGGGACTTAGTGAATATTTAACTAAAATGGGCGTGAGAAACCAAATAGTAAACACCCCGAAAGACGCAGGAGTAGGATGTGGGTTATCTATAAAAATATCGCCTAACTTACTTTTAGCGGTAAAAAGGGCAGTAAGTATCAAAAAAATCAACGTTGCAGGCTATTTTTTGGTAAAAACTGTGGGTGGCAAGAGTTTAGTAAAAGCTATTTAATATAAAAACAGTTGTAAAAATTTTCCGTTTGTGTTAAAATGTCTAACGTGAAAAAGCAAAAGGTAAAGGATATAATCCAAACACTTAGCGGAATTTTTAACGATAAACCCGCGTTAAATTTCAACACACCGTACGAATTGTTAATCGCAGTAATTTTATCTGCACAATGCACGGACGAGCGTGTGAATAAGGTTACCAAAAATCTTTTTGCAGAGTATAATACTCCCGAAAAAATGATAACCTTATCACAAGAACAATTGGAAAAATTTATATATTCTTGTGGGCTGTATAAAAGTAAAGCAAGCCACATATTGTCTGCGTCAAGAGATATTATAGAAAAATACGGTGGACAAGTTCCAGATAATCTAGAACAATTAAGAACACTGGCAGGTGTGGGAAGAAAAACGGCTAACGTCGTGTATTCGGTAGCGTTTAATGGCGACGCTATTGCAGTAGACACCCACGTTTTTAGGGTTTCAAACAGAATAGGCTTAGTAAAAGAAAAAAACGTTCTTAATACAGAAAAGTCCTTGATGAAAACAATAGAAAAAAAGGACTGGTCTAGGTCGCATCATTTTCTGATATATTTGGGCAGAAGTTTTTGCAAAGCACAAAATCCAGATTGTGCAAATTGTCCCATAAACCATTATTGTGAAAAAATTATTAAAAGGTGAATATGTTTATTGACAGAGCAAGAATAACTATTAAAGCAGGGGACGGCGGTAACGGTATAACGTCGTTTATACACTATAAAGGTATAGTCGGCGGTGGTCCTGACGGTGGCGACGGTGGTAAAGGCGGAGATATAATCTTTGTTGCCGATAAACACTTGTCGAGTTTAGTAGATTATTACTATAAAACTAAATACGTTGCAGAAAACGGCAGTCCGGGAGAACCTAAAAATTGTTTTGGTAAAAAGGGTAAAGACCTAATTTTAAAAGTACCGCTCGGAACGGTTATCAAAGACAGACAAACGGGCAATATCATTGCCGATATGTTTACAGACGGACAAACAAAGGTGGTTTTAGTTGGGGGCGACGGCGGAAAGGGCAACGCCAAGTTTGCTAATTCCAGACGCCACGCGCCTCATTTTTCTCAAACAGGCGAAAAGACTGAAACTAAACAGGTAATTTTAGAACTTAAAACTATCGCAGACGTTGGTTTGGTAGGTTTCCCGAACGTTGGCAAATCGACCATCTTATCTAAACTTACTTCGGCACGTCCTAAAATTGCAAACTATCACTTTACCACTCTTTCACCTAATCTGGGCGTTTGCTCCTATTACGACGACCAGTTTATCATAGCCGATATTCCGGGGCTTATCGAAGGCGCAAGCGACGGTGCAGGCTTAGGTATAGAATTTTTAAGACACATCGAAAGAACCAGAATGCTCGTCCACGTGGTCGACGTTTCAGGACTTGAAGGTAGAGACCCTTACGACGATTACTTAAAAATAAACGCCGAACTTAAAAAGTACGGCGAGTTAAAAAAATTAAAACAAATCGTTGTCGCGAACAAAACCGACGTTTACGGTGCTGACGAACAGTTTGAAAAGTTCAAAAAACAAATAGGCAGAAAACATAAAATCGTTGCTATTTCAGCTATAACAGGCGAAGGACTGGAAGTTTTAAGAAAAACTATTTTTGAAACTTTATCGACTTTACCGCCCGTAAAACCCTTAGAGTTTGAGGAGTTTAATTACGAAAAACCCGAAAGGCTCGGTTGGGAAATATTAAAAGAAGGCGAAACGTACGTCGTTATCGGGTCTTTGGTAGAAGTATTAAAGAGGAACGTCGTTATGGACGACATGCACTCTTTTGCGTACCTACAAAAAGTATTGCGCGATAGAGGTATTATCGACGAATTACGTAAAATGGGCGCTAACGAAAAATCCACTATTATCATCGGTGGCGAAGAATTTGAATTTGTAGATTAAGGAAAAGGTAATATGTTAAACAGTAAACAAAGGGCAAAATTAAGGTCGCTTGCGCAAACCATAGAACCAGTTACTCAGGTAGGAAAGCTTGGCGTAAACGACAGTTTAATAGAAAGTATAGACAAAACCATAGAAAAACGCGAACTCGTAAAAATTACCGTTTTAGAAAACTCGGGTTTAGAACCTAAGGAAGTAGGTTTTGAAATTGCTGAAAAGCTCGGTGCAGAATTCGTTTGCGCTACCGGAAGAAAACTCGTGTTTTACAGGAAAAGTTTAAGCGATAAGGTAAACCACATAGAGTTTTAATTTTGTGTAGTTCTGTTGCCGAAGAAAATGCAAACAAGCGAAAATATAAGCATAATGCTACCCGAAATAACGTAGTAGGTTTTTATGGGTACTATAAAACTGCTTAGCAAAAAGAATATGCCGAAACCGAAAAAGGTTTTGGCTCTTTTTTTATTAAATACGTTTTTAATAAAATTAGGTTTTTGAGGCGTTGTTTCAACTTGTAAATCCTTTATTTGGTCTAAGGAATTACCGTCTTTTAAAAGCTTAACGGCATCGACAGCGTCTTTTAAGTAAACGTTCACAAACCGTTTTGCAAAGTCCTGTACGCCTAGCGAAAATTCGTCGGAATAAATTTCCACTGTTTGGTCTTTTTTTATTAGATTAAATGCTTTAACAACGTCGGCCTTACTAACTTCTTGGTACCCGAATTTCAAAATTACCAAAGTTTTTTTATCTGTTAAATAAATACCCTCGCGTTTTTTTTCGCATTTAACGTTAAGATTAGAGTAAGCTTGCATAAATAAAGCTGTCAGTTTTGATTTCGGCATAAAATGAAGATTAAATACTATTTGATTTTTTATTTTATCATCCAAACTTAAAAGCCCCTTTTTTTTGCGTTTTTCAAACAAAACCTTAACGGTAAAAAGCGTAAGCACTAGCGTTAACGTAACGGCGAGTGTAAGCGATATCGGATTATCAAAAAAATAACTGAAAAGCACTTGGCTTAACAGTAGATATAGAAAACAGCAAAACACACTGTCTAGAATAACCGAAAAATAAACAGATTTCATAAAACCCCCTAGAACATAAAAGTCTTTATGTTATTGACTTAAAATTCGATATTTATACTTAAAATATATTATTGCAAAACAACCTTATCGTGTGGTATAATAAAAATATGATAAAACTAGGGATTTTTGGCGGAACCTTCGACCCCGTTCACAACGAACACTTAAAGCTATCTAAAATTGCGGTGGAAAAATTAGGGCTAGATAAACTTATTATAATGCCTACTTTTATTCCTCCACACAAAGACAGCGCGGTTACCGACGGGAAAACAAGACTTGAAATGTTAAAAGAATGTTTTAAGACAATACAAAAAACCGAAGTTTCCGATTACGAAATAAATAAAGGCGGAAAAAGTTATACCTATCAGACGGTCGAATATTTTAAGAGCCTTTACGATTGCCAATTATATTTTTTAGTCGGTGGGGATATGCTTGCCGACTTCAAAAACTGGAAACATCCCGACAGGATTTTATCCGCTTGTAGTTTGGTTGCAGTAGGTCGCGACGGTTTTATTTGTGGCGAAGAAAAGGAAAGACAGAATTTTAAAGAAAATTTCAATAAAGATTTTATAAAATTAGAATATCAAGGCAGTAACGTATCGTCTTCTAAGATTAGGGTATATTCATCGCTCGGATTGGACATAAAGGAATACGTACCGCAAACAGTGTTAGAGTTTATTGAACAAAAACAACTTTATAAAGGTGACGAATACACAGAGTTTCTGAAAAAGAATTTAACGAAAAAAAGACTAATCCATACCGCTAACGTTACCCTAACTGCCCTAAAAAAAGCAAAAGAGTTAGGGTTAAGTTCGGAAAAAGTAAGAATAACTGCGCTTTTGCACGATTGCGCAAAATACTTAAATCGGTTGGATTTTAGGGGGTGCGAAATACCAAAAGACGTGCCTAAACCCGTAGAGCATGCGTTTTTAGGAGCATACGTTGCAGAAAAAGTTCTAGGTGTTACCGACGCAGAAATTATTGACGCTATCAAATATCACACGTCGGGAAAGCCTGAAATGAGTACTTTATCTAAACTTATTTTTGTTGCCGATATGATTGAAGACGGTCGCACTTACGACGGCGTGGAATATTTAAGAAGCCTTTACGATGGTGATTTTGAATACTGTTTTAGAGAGTGTTTAAAAGAAGAATATATACATTTAATAAATAAAGGACAGGAAATTTACGACGCTACAAAAAAAGCGTATGAATATTATATTAAATAAAAGGAAAGAGATATGGATTCAAAAAGATTTACGGAAGAAGTTTGTAAAGTTTTAGTAGACAATAAAGCAGAAGACGTTGTTTCTATCGACGTTAAAGAAAAATCGGGAGTTGCCGATTATTTCGTAATAGCAGGTGGTAGAAGTATGACGCACACACGCGCGTTAATAGAACACGTTGACGAAGAAATGGAGAAATTAGGGTTTCAAACGATAAGAAGCGAAGGTGTACGAGAAGGTCGTTGGGCGGTATTAGATTACGGCGACGTAATAGTTCACATTTTCAACGACGAATCTAGACTTTTTTATCATTTAGAAGCACTTTGGGGCGACGACAAGAACACGGTAAAGTACTAAGATACTTTTTTAACGTAAATTCTGTCGATTTCATCGGGATTTATGGTAACGCTTTTTATAGATTTTTTAGGTTTTTGTTTAACAATCGGTTTAGGTTTAGGTTTATAAAAAAATCTTAGATAAACGGATTTTACACCTACCACTAAAACTAAACATAAAAAGAATAGGACTATTAAACTGATAAGCCCCGCCAAAAAAGAGTTCAACATTTTACCACCTCTAAAATAAGCCTAACACAAAAAAATTATAAAAATCTTATACAATTTGAAGAGTTTTGCGGTATTTTGAAAATTTTATTGGAGACTGTAATGGAAAATTTAAATCAAAACTTACTTCCAGAAAACGCAAGTGAAGAGGTAGCCGTTACTACCACTAAACGCACTTTACTTTCAAAAAAAAATAAGCACAGAGAACAGGACGTTAAAGACAACGTTAATTTTCAAGCGTTTTACGCGCTTGCTGAACTTTTAAACACCTCCGTTGAGGACGTTAAGGACGAGTGTTGTTTGTTTCAAGTGCGCAACATCATGAACAAACTTACCAAAGTCATCGTAAGATATAACGTCACAGACAAAGAACTCGAAAAAATTCTATTTAATTGTGACGCATTAAACGTCAACGGAATTATGCTTTCGCCAGCATATTTGCCTGCCGTTATACGTCAAAAGAAAAAGCAGAATTTAAAAGTAAATATAGGTTCAATCATAGATTTTCCTTTCGGTGAGAGTTTGTTTAAAAGCAAATTAAGCGACGTAAGAGACAGTTTAAGACTTGGGGTAAACGGTGTAACGGTAATGATGCCCGCTATGCTTTTGGACGGCAAGAAAAACGTTAAACAGTTCAAAAAGCAAAGCAAAAAATTAGGAAAAATTAAGAAAATAGACACGTCTATTGCGTTTTCCGCAATGGATATAAACCTTGAACAAATAAAAACTGCTTTTAAAATTGTAGAAAAGAGTAAACTTAAAGCAATCACCTTTATTTTCGGGGACGTTAAGCTTGAAGAGTTCAGAGAGAAAATGACGGTTATAAACAAATTCAAGGGCAAAAAACCCGTCAGAATTTTAGCAAACGTTGAAACCGTTTCGGCTGTACAGGAACTAATAAAAGACAGCGTCGATATAATACTATCTCCGTTTGCCGATGAAATCGGCACCGAACTTATTAAAAGGTTCAACATTAAAAGTGTAAAACTTAAATAAATTACTTTACAAAGCGAACAAATAGTATTATTATATAGTTAAATAAATTAGAATTCTTTGGGGCAGGGTGAAATTCCCTATCGGCAGTACAGTCTGCGAGCCTAAATTAAGGCAGATTCGGTGTGATTCCGAAACCGACGGTTATAGTCCGGATGAAAAAAGAGTTTTTTAGTTTTCGATGTTTAACGCCCCTTTTAAATTGTTAAAAAGGGGCGTTTGATTTGTCCCGAGAAGCAAGGAGAAATGTATGAGAAAGGTTTTTACTACTAAAAACATATCGGGTATGGCGGTGTTTTCGGCGTTATCTTTTATTGTATACTTGCTAGAAATTCCCATTTTTGCAAGTACGCCTGCAAGTTTTTTAGAACTTGATTTATCTAACGTTTTCGTTATGCTTGCAGGGTTTATGTACGGTCCTATTCCCGCAGTTGTCATAACTATGGTAAAAGAATCAATACATATTACAGTCGGTAGTACCGGTGGGGTTGGCGAACTTGCAAACACTTTAATTACAACTGCTTATGTATTAATCCCTTCTATCGTTTACACAAGAAAAAAAGGACTAAAATCTGTAATAATTACACTTTTTGTGGCGTGTTTAGTTCAAGTTGGTGTATCGGTTCTTGTAAACAGATATATTAACTTTCCGTTCTTTACTGGAAGTTTACCTTTTGTTACTACTAAAACCTCCGAAACCTTGTTTAACGCGCTTTGGGTGTACGTTTTAACGTTTAATGCTATCAAGAGTATTGTAATCTCCGTGCTTACCATCGCTCTTTACAAAAAGACGTCGCATCTTTTCAAGAAAATCAATTTGCAAAATTCAATAGAAGATGATAAAATAGAAAAAAAGCAAGAAAACGTAAAGATTTCAAACAGCGAAACCCAAACGATAGAAATTGCGTGTGAATACGCAAAGACTTTATCCGACGGTGACGTCGTTTTATTAGAGGGTGATTTAGGCGCTGGCAAAACGGCGTTCGTTAAAGGCGTTGCAAAACACTTTGGTTTTGACGGTGTCGTCAGTCCCACGTACGCTTACCTTAACGTTTACGGAGACTATATTTATCACTACGACTGTTACAGATTATCGAGTGGCGAAGACGCTGAGTTTTTAGGACTTACCGATTATTTTAACGGCAAAAATATTTGTCTTATAGAATGGGCGACAAATATAGCTGACGTTTTACCCGAAAACTGTAAAACTGTAAAAATAGAAAAAATTTCACAAAGTCAGAGAAAAATTATTTTATGAACTATTTAGCAATTGATACTAGCGGTAAAAATCTTACCGTCGTCGTAAACAAGAACGGCGAAATCTATAAGTATTACGATTCAGAGTGCGGGACTAATCACTCGGTATCGCTTATGCCTAAAATAGAAGAATTGTTGTTAAAAGCAGAGTTTGATTTAAAAACCGCCGACTTTTTAGCGGTGGTTGTGGGCGCGGGGTCGTTTACGGGTATAAGGATAGGCGTTTCTACTGTTAAAGCTTTAAGTTTTTCTTATAATTTACCTGCTCTTAGTATAACCTCGTTTGATACGCTTGCATATAATGTTAAAAGTGGAAAAGTTTTAGCGGTTATAGACGCAGGTCACGGCGGATTTTACGTCGCAGGTTATCAAGACAGAAAAGAAATTATCCCACCGTCTTACTTGCTTAAAGAAGAGTTAGAAAAAATTAAAGACGGATTTACTTTGGTAAGCAAAAGTGAAATTGACGGCTTAAACTGTACAATCGTAAGCGTTTTAGACGGCTTAATTACCGCAGTAGAAGAAAAGAAAAATCATGCTGTTACCGATTTAGATTTAATCAGTCCGTTATACGTTAGAAAAAGTCAAGCCGAAGAAGGTAGAAAATGATTACAAAGTTGACCAAAGAAAACGTCGACCAAATTGTGGCTTTTCAATGTGAGAACGGTTTTGTTGACGGCTGGAACAAAAACATGTTGATAGACGCTTTCAATAGCGGAAATTACTTATGTTTTGGAGAAATCTTACGAGATAAGTTGGTTGCTTTTGTCGGCGTAAGCATGAGTTTAGATACGTGCGATATTGAAGACGTTTTAGTAGGCGTTGATTTTAGACGGCAGGCATTTGCAAAAAAACTTATAAATTACGCAATAGAATATATAAAAACTCAGAACAAACAAAAAGTATTTTTAGAAGTGAGAGAGAATAATATTCCCGCTATAAAACTTTATGAAAACTTAGGGTTTAATAAAATTTCTATGCGCAAAAATTATTATAGCGACGGCGAAAACGCGTTAGTTTATTTAAAGGAGTTATAAACTATAAAAAATGACGGCGGATATACCAAAGAAAAAAAACCGTTGTTATTTTTACACGGATATTTGTCAAGTAAAGAGAGTTTTGTTTATTCCACGTCGTATTTTGATAAAATTTTCGACGTTCACGCTCTCGATTTAAAAGGTTTCGGCGAGAATAAACCTATGGAAAAGCCCTACTGCTTAGACGATTACGTTGATGAAGTTAAGAAGTATATTTCCGATAACAATTTAAAATCGCCACACGTTTTAGGGCATTCTTTCGGGTGCAGAATTATTATAAAAGCGCTTGCAGAAGACCCCACTTTGTTTGATAAAGTCGTGCTTACGGGGGCGGCGGGATTAAAACCTAAGAACACTTTCAAAAAAACCATAAAAAAACTGACGTTTAATTTTCTAAAAGTGTTTTTAAAAAAAGAAAAACTTTACAAGTTTTATTCGTCGGATTATCGCGCGTTAGACCCTATAATGAAAGAAAGTTTTAAGCTAATCGTCAACGAACATTTAGACGATAAAGCGTGCTTAATAAAAAACCAAACTTTGCTAATTTTCGGTGATTGCGATAATCAAACGCCGTTATATATGGCAAGACGTTTAAACGATAAAATAAAAAATTCTAAGTTAGTTATCATACCTAATGCAGGACACTTTTGTTTTTTAGACAAGCCTATGAGATTTAATATGGAGGTAAAGGAGTTTTTGCTCTCGTAATTTATGGGTAGTATCAAAACTTTTGCTGATTTATTCAGTGGAGAAATGCTTATAATTCTAATAACCGTCTCCGTGCTAAACGGATTACTGCTTTTTTGGGCATCTTTAAAGTTTTTGCTTGTATTTCAGCAGAGCGGTTATCGTCATAAACGCTACTTTAAATGGCTTAAAAATCCTGAAACGCCTTATCTTTCTAGGCTAATGTTATTATGCCTTTTGGCGTTTTTATTTTTCTGTGTGCTTAATGCAACTTTCGGTCCTATCGTCAGAAACAGTAACGTTGCGCCTTTTATAGGTTTTGCGTCTTATCTTTTGTTTACTTTTTCGTACATTAAAACTGAAAAGAACGTCAACGTCAAAATACCCCTTAAAAAAACCAAACGTTTAATCAGGTTATCTATTACCTACGTGTTAATGCTTTCGGCGTTCACCTACGCGCTAATTTTACTTATCAACGTGGTAGCGCTTTTAATCGGAGATAACTCGTTTGCTCTTTTGCGTTACGCACTTATTTGTGGTATGCCTATTTTATCACCTTACGTTCTATTTCTTGCAAACGCCTTAAACAGCCCGTTTGAAACGCTTATCAAAAGACATTATTTAAACGTTGCAAAAACCAAGATAAAAAAACACGACGTAATAAAGATAGGTATTACGGGAAGTTACGGTAAAACTTCTGTCAAAGAAATATTAAAAACATTACTTTCGCAAAAATTCAGGGTGCTTTCTTCACCCGAATCGTACAATACTCCCTTAGGTATAGCGTATACTGTAAAAGACCTTGACAGTACGCACGATATACTTCTAGCAGAAATGGGTGCAAGGCACGTTGGCGACATAAAAGAACTTTGTGAGCTTGTCAATCCGCAGTACGGAATACTTACGGGATTAAACACGCAACACTTAGAATCTTTCGGTTCTATTGAAAACATTAAACAAACCAAAAATGAACTCTTTGAATATATCGGTAGTAAAGGCGTAGCGTTTTTCTCTGTGGAAAACGACAGCTTAAAAGAATTACACGATAAATTTAACGGTGAAAAGTACAGTGTTAATCTCGGCGATGAAAACTGTTCGGTAACTGCAACCGATATTACATGCGACGGAAGGGGAACAACGTTCACTTTAAAAATACAAGGGGAAGAACCTGTAACTTGCTCTACCGTGTTGCTTGGCAAACACAGTGTAAAAAACATTTGCTTAGCGTCTGCGGTGGCAAAAAGATTAGGCTTAACCGTGTCAGAAATAGCCTTAGGTATTAACAGAATTTCATCTATCGGGCACAGATTGGAACTTTTACCAAACAACAAAAATATAGTAACAATAGACGACAGTTATAATTGCAACGAAGATGGAATACTCGCAGCGATGGAAGTGTTAGATACTTTTATCGGTAGAAAAATTGTCGTAACGCCGGGGCTTGTAGAACTCGGTAAACGCGAAAATATTGCTAACTTTGAGTTTGGTAAACTTTTATCCCGCCACGCAGACATAGTAATAATTGTGGGCAAACACAATGCCGAAATGCTTATAAACGGCTTGATAGAAGGTGGTATGGATAGGTCGAATATTATGTTTGAAAAAAATCTTACGCGGGGTAACCAAACGCTTAACACTATATTAAAAGAGGGCGACGTAGTGTTGTTTGAAAACGACTTGCCCGACAATTATAACTAAAACCTAAAAACGGAAAAACATAAAACACCAAAGCAAAAAAATTTTGCGGAGGTGTTTTTTTATGAAAAAAATAGCAGTATTTTTCGGTGGGGAATCGGTTGAACACGACGTTTCGGTAATAACGGGGGTTACGATGCTTAACAGCATAGACAAAACCAGATATCAAACAATCCCCGTTTACGTCGATAAAGACGGTAAGTTTTTTACTGGCGACGTTTTATACGATTTAGACGGGTACAAAAAATTAGACTGTAACAGGTTAAAAAGAGTAACTCTTTTACCTTCTGATAATGGTTTGTATCAAATAAATAAAAGTAAACTGAAAAAAATTTCTTCGCTTTCGGCAATAGTTAACTGTATGCACGGTGGATGTGGTGAAGACGGAAGTATCGTAGGTCTTTTTAACGTTAGTAAAATTCCGGTGTGTAGTTCAGGGATAACGGCGTCCTCAGTGAGTATGGATAAAGCTTTTACAAAAATCGTGCTTAAAGGTTTGAACGTAAAGCACCTGCCCGCAGTAAAAATAAATAGCGTATACGACCTACATAAACGCGAAAACGAGCTGAGTGAATTTCCGTTAATAGTAAAACCCAACCTTTTAGGTTCAAGTATAGGCATTACAAAAGCAGAAAACAGAAGTCAGCTAATCAACGGCGTATTGCTTGCGTTAAAATACAACGATAGCGCAATAATCGAGCCTTGCTTGGAAAACTTTATGGAAATAAATTGCGCCGTATATAAGGATTATAACGGCAAAATTGTCGTATCAGAGTGTGAACGTCCAATAACAGATAGAGACATTTTAGATTTTAACGACAAATACAAAAAAGGCGAAAGGGAATTTCCTGCCAAAGTCGATAAACGCATTACCGACAAAATTAAGCGTATAACGCAAAAAGTATACGAAGCTTGTAACTTTTTTGGAATTATTAGAATTGACTACATGGTAAAAGACAACCAAGTTTATCTAAATGAAATAAATTCCGTTCCCGGCTCGCTTGCATATTATTTGTTTTCAAATACGTTAAAAGATTTTTCGCTTATTTTAACCGATTTAATAGAAAAAGCCATTAAAGACAACGAAAAAAATAAAACTTCCGTAAAAACTTTTAATTCGGGAATTTTAAACGGTTTTGGTGCAAAAGGAAATAAACAGGCGTAAACAAATGTAGCAAAAAAAAGGAGCAAGCCCAAAAGCTTGCTCCTTAAATTTTATTAATAATTAACCGAAGATTGCCGTTAACAGAGATTTAATTGAAAGCCCGAAAAGTATTAACGCGCCGATATAAGGAGAATACTTACCTAAAACGTGTCCTAAATATTTACCTAAAAGTAACGCTAGCGATACGGTTGCAAAAGTAACTGCGCCTATAAGTAGGCAAGGCATAAAAGGTGTAATAAAACTCATTGATAGCGTTACGCCGATAACGAGAGCGTCAATGCTTGTGGCAACACCTTGAAGAACGACGGTAGAATAAGAAACCTCGGGTGGATTAACTGGGCAATCGTCCTTTTCGCGTTGTTCTTTTATTCCGTCTAAAATAACTTTTAAACCGAGAACGAAAAAGACCACAGCAACGATATAGTCAGTACCGTTTAAGTATCCGACGAAAAGAGAACCTAAATAAAACCCGATAACCGGCATTAAGAACTGGAATACCGAAAATATAATCGGCATAGACCACTCTTTCATAAGCGAAAGTTTGGTTTTACAGGTGGTGCAGTTTGCAATGGTGACTGCGCTTGCGTCCATAGCTAGCGCTAGTCCTATTAAAACAATATCCCAAACGGTCATAATGTCTCCTTTTTTGGTATTCTATCAAAATATATTGATTTTGTCAAAAGAAAATGATAAAATAAATATATGATAAAAATCACCGAAAAATGGGATAAAATACTTGAAGACGAGTTTAATTCTGCTTGGTATTTTTCTTTAAGAGAATTCTTAAAAACTGAATACAGCACGGTTACAGTGTATCCGTCCATGTACGATATATTTAACGCTTTAAAAAAAACTGATTTCGACGACGTTAAAGTCGTTTTACTTGGGCAAGACCCTTATCACGAACAAGGTCAAGCGATGGGATTATCTTTCTCTGTGCCGAAAGGACAAAAAATTCCGCCGTCACTAATTAATATTTATAAGGAAATACAATCTGAACTGGGAATTCCGCCCAAACCCCACGGTGATTTATCCGCTTGGGCAGAGCAAGGCGTGTTGTTACTAAACACAAGCCTAACAGTTAGGGAACATCAAGCCAACTCTCACAAAGGTCGGGGGTGGGAGAAGTTTACCGACGCAATCATAAAAAAGATTTCAGATGGCAAAGAAAAGGTCGTATTCTTTTTGTGGGGCGCTAACGCAAGGAGTAAAAAACAACTCATAGATAAATCTAAGCATTTAATCTTAGAGTGCGCGCATCCTAGTCCTTTGTCAGCGTATAACGGTTTTTTTGGATGTGGGCATTTTAAGAAAGCCAACGAATATTTAACGTTGCACGGAAAAACACCTATTGATTGGAGTAAATGACAAAAAACGACGGTTTGACACCGTCGTTTTTTTGCATAAAGCTAGAAAAATAAGCATAAGCATTTATAAACGAAATAAAAAGGGGTTTAAAAATGAACGAAAAACAGCAATACCAATCGATGATAGAAATGAACGAAAATACGTGCAGTATTACTTATAAGCCGACCAAAAAAAGAAAAAAGAAAGCTCCTGCTCCCGAAGAAATTAAAAATCAAGTTATAGAGAAAGTAAACGCTACGTTAGAGCCTGAACAAGAAACACAAACACAAGAAAATTTTGAAGATAATATTCCCGCGGTAGAACAAGAAAATACGGCGACCGTGCGTCCGTACGTAGAAAAAAAGAAATTCAGTTTCAAGCTTACTGCGATATCGGTGCAGGTTATGATAATAGGTGTATTACTTGCCACCATATTTTTAACTAACGCGTTAAATGCAAACAGCGGTATCAATACTTTTTTCAAAAACGTTTTTAGTGGTGAACAACCGTCAACGGTAGACGCAAGGGTATACAGTGATTTTGCGCCCACTTTAACTTTGGTTGACGATGCGGTAGTAACTGACGCTGACGGCGTTATTACCATAGAAGGTGTAGGAAGTATTTATTCAGCAGTTAACGGTACAGTTAAGTCGGTTACCTTAGATGAACAAAGTAAAAAATATACCGTAGAAGTAGCTCATAGCGACACGTTTACTTCGGTTTACACTGGGCTTGACTACGTTTATTCAGAGGTTGGAGCAAGCGTTTATTCTAACCTTCCGTTAGGCTACACCGAAAATTCTATAAACTTATGCTTTTATTCGGAAGACGCCGTGATTACTGATTATGAATTAGTAGACGATTCAGTCGTATGGGCGGTATAAAGCTAAGCGTTCATCCGTTATTCTTCCTGTTCGGGTTTTATTACGCCCTAACGGGAAGAATATTTTTATTTTTAATATGCACCTTTACTGCCGTTATACACGAGATAGGGCACTCGTTAGTCGCTTCAAAATACGGTTATCAACTTAACAACGTAGTATTAATGCCTTTTGGTGCGGTAGTTAAAGGTAATCTCGACGGTTTGAAACTCTCAGACCAATTTAAGGTGGCGTTTGCAGGTCCGCTCATAAATTTAGCAGTAGGAATATTTTTTACCGCTACTTGGTGGTTGTTTCCATTAACTTACTCGTATACCGACACAGTTGCATACGCTAATTTTTCTATGGCGCTTATAAATTTAATTCCCGCATATCCGCTAGACGGTGGACGAATACTTTATTCTTTAATCGCACAAACAAAAACCCCTAAAACAGCGCGTCGCATTTGTTCGATTTGCGGTTTTGTTTTTGGAGGGGTGCTTTTAGGACTTTTCGTTTTCAGCATATTTACAACAATAAACTTGTCATTACTGTTTTTTTCGTTATTTATCATTTTCGGTGCGATTGTAAAACCTGAAAGAGCTAGATACGTAAAAATTTACAGTGGATTAACAGAAGAAAAACTGATTCGTGGCGTTGAAATAAAAAGACAAGGGATAAGCGGAAATGCAACGGTCAAAAAAATGCTTTCTATCTTAGACGAGCAAGCGTTAAACGAGATAGTAGTTTTTATTGACGGAAAAGCGATTTCAGTATTAACACAAGAAAAAATAAACAAAATTATTGAAAAAGGCAATATTTATACCCCGATAAAAGAATATTTAAGTGTTTAACAAGAAAAATTAAAGGTTAAAATTTACTAAATATAGTGGAGTAAACTAAAAAAATTGCAAAATATAGAAAAAGTTTAAAAATGAGCGAAAAATAATTGAAAAACACTAAAAAAACACTTAAAAAAACTTGACACTTTATGTGAATTTTGGTAAAATGCTTGTAACATCTCGGTTTCGGGGTGTTAATTTTTTCATGTTCGGAAGGTGCATTATGGCAGCAAAAGGCGCAAGAGTAAAAATCACTTTAGCATGTACGGAATGCAAGCAAAGAAATTACGATACTTACAAAAACAAGAAAAACGATACTGAAAGACTTGAAATGGACAAGTATTGCAAATTCTGCAAAAAGCATACCACGCATAAGGAAGCGAAATAAGTTTCGCTTAAAATTAGTACCCTTAAACTTTAAGGGTTAAAAATCAAGGGGCAGAGTAATGGATAACAAATCTATGAACAACGGCGGTTTTATCGCAAAAGAAGAAGTAGCGGTAAAAACACAAAAAGAAGTTAAAAAACCGAAGAAAAAAGACAAAAAACCTGGTTTCTTTAAGAGAATGGGTTCAAAAATTAAGGACGTTTTCTCGGAACTTAAAAAGGTTAGTTGGCCAACGTTTCCGAAAGTCTTAAAACAAACTGGCATAGTACTTGTAGTGGTAGTAGCCTTTTTAGTCGTTATTTCGGCGTTCGATTTCGGTTTGTTACAATTACTTAACCTCGTATCACCGAAAGCATAAGAAACGGAAAAGTTCGTTTCTTCTATTTTCTAGGAGTAAAAGATGGCAGTAGAACAAGCAAGTTGGTATGTTATTCACACGTATTCGGGCTACGAAGCGATGGTGAAAGACTCACTTGAAAAACTTATAGAAAACAACAACCTTCAAGAAAACATTTTTGAAATCCAAATTCCCACGGAAGAGACTTTGGAAGAAAAGGCAAACGGAAAGAAAAAACTTGTTGAAAGAAAGAAATTTCCTTGTTACGTTTTCTTGAAGATGATATATTCTAACGATATTTGGTATCTCGTTACCAATACCCGTGGCGTAACCGGTTTCGTAGGTCCGCAGGGAAGACCGCTTCCTTTGACCGCCGAAGAAGTTCAAAGAATGGATTTAGAACCCGTAGTTACCGAAGTAGATTTCACGGTGGGCGACGACGTTACTATTATGTCGGGTCCGCTAGAATCATTCTCAGGTAAAGTTGTATCGCTTAACGAAACAACGCAAAAAGCGATGGTAAACGTTGAGATGTTCGGAAGACATACCGACGTAGAAGTGGATTTCGGCAAAATTAAAAAAATAACCGTAGTTGTCGGAGAAACTATATAACATTATATATAATTAAAGATACTAAACGGAAACCCGTTTGTATATAAAGTGGGAGTTGTATAAAATTTTTTTGCACTTGTACGACGACAGTACCACGAAATGGAGGAAACACACATGGCTAAAAAAGTTACAGCAATCGTAAAACTTCAATTGCCCGCAGGTAAGGCAACACCCGGTCCGCCCGTAGGTTCAACCTTAGGTCCGCACGGTATTAATATCCCTGGTTTTACGAAAGAATTTAACGCAAAGACGCAAGACCAAGTAGGTCTTATTATCCCGGTTGTAATGACCATTTATCAAGACCGTTCCTTTACCTTTATTCTTAAAACCCCGCCGGCACCCGTTCTAATCAAG
>JAZRGZ010000084.1:0-22340 GCA_045644505.1 Christensenellaceae bacterium
TGTTGCAAAAATATTTTTTACTGATTTTTAATTATTTTCTATAATAATTAGAGAAAAAACGCTCAAAAATGTCGATTTTTACCCTTTTTAGAGGGCAAGGTTGACACAACAAAAGGAATATGTGTTTTTAAAAAATAAAAAATCCTAACGATGAATACGGTTTTCGTTAGGATTTATCTAGTGTTTTTCAATTTTTCGTTCTTGTGTTCCCCGTTACAAGGTTAACTACAATATGAACTGTGGCGTGCTTTTTTAGCACTTTTTGCTTGTATCCATCGGCATCTTCCATAAACACAAAATGTGGAAAAACGATAGGAAAATAAAGGATTTCTGTGTATTTTGAGGTTATTTTCGTTGTAGTACTACTAGAGTCTCGACGTGTTTGGTTTGCGAGAACATATCGAACGTTCTTACGCTTTCAATTTTGTATTTGTGTGTAGGATTATCTACACACTGTATACCTTTATCAGTAAATTTTAGAGTACCGATAAGTAATCCTACGTCACGAGCTAGCGTTGACGGCATACAAGAAACGTAAACAATTTTTTCTATGTCATTATCAATTATAGATTGAATAACCTTTTTATCGCAACCTTTTCTCGGTGGGTCCAAAACCAAGCAAATATTTGCTTTTTCAGCTCTTTCTTTTGCAATTATGTCTGGTATAATATCCTCGCATTTTCCCACATAATTACTAACCTTTTCTTGTAAGCCGTTAAGTCGGGCCAAATCATTTGCACAATCTACTGCTTCTGGTATAATTTCCACACCGTATCCTTTTTTTGCACCTTTTGTGAGCAGTGCCGTCATAAGACCTGCTCCACTATAAGCATCTATTATCGTAGTATTTTCGTTAATACCACACGCTTCGATTACCGCCGAATAAAGTTTAGCACAAACTGACGTATTTACCTGCATAAAACTTCTTACACCGATCTTATATTTAATACCTAACATATCGGCAGTGTAATCAGGTTCACCGTACAAAAGAGAAAAATCATCGCCATAAATAACGTTAGTTCTTCTATCGTTTACGTTATGAAAAAGTGAAAAAGTATATTTTAAATCTTCTTTTAATATTTCTATTAAACCATTTTTATTTTTTAGTTGGCTTGTTAAGGTTACTACTGTAATTATTAAATTACCTTTCACCTCTTTTACTGTTATTTCCCTTAACTCTCCACTGTGATTTATTCCATCGTAGCCTACGATAGAATTTTCTTCTATATATCTCTTAAAAGCTGATATCACGTTTTTAGTCCAACTTGCATTTATGGGACAATCTTTTATCGGGACAATTCTATGTGAGTTTTCTGCATAAAAGCCTATAACAGTTTTGCCGTTAACAATACCTACCGGAAGCTGTAATTTGTTTCTATATCCCCACTCACTGTTCCCCTTTACGGTAGGTTTTACCTCGACCGATAAATTTGCTATTTTTGAAAAAGCAGTTTTTACGTTTTCTTCTTTAATTTTTAGTTGATTGGCGTATTTTATGTGTTGCAACTGACACCCACCGCATTTTCCAAATACCGGGCATTTAGGTCTTATCCTTTCCTCCGCAGGAGTCAAAACATCTAAAACTTTTCCGTACGCTATTTTATTTGAAACTTTTAATACCTTGTATTTTATCTTTTCTCCTGCAATAGCAAAAGGAACGAAGACAACTTTACCTTCGTCATTAACAATACCTTCGCCGTTACTTCCTATCGACGATACCGTTGAAATTAATTCTTGGTTCTTTTGCATTTTATCCTTTATTAAAAATTCTGTCTAGATATCTTTTGAAAAAATATTTAACTACTAATACGTATCTATGATATATAAAATAGAAAATTATCGCAATAAAACCTATTAAATATATTATAGCGTCTGCAACCCAGTTTGGCATCCACGTTGGTAAAGAACTAAAATCTAACCCCATTACTAAGGTGTAGTAAAAATACATGCCGTAAAAGACTGCAATCGTCCAAACTAAACCCAAAACCACCATTAAAGGCTTATTAATTGTGTTTTCGCCTATAATATTAAACATTATCGGGAAAAGACCGAAAAAAGCAAAATAAGACGGGAAAACAAGCGAATAGGTAAAGTTAAAACCACTAAATATCAAAGCGATAATCCCGCCGACTAAATAAGCTAAAAAAGTTGCTTTTTTAGAGTTAAAATAAAGTGGTAAGGTTACAAAAGCTGATGCTAATACTAAGGAAAATAAATCGGCAACTTCAAAATACGCACCCACGGTTAAACTAATGGCAACCAAAGCCGAGCTTATCGCTGACACGGTTATAAGTTTAGATTTCATTATCTACAACCGCAACAAAGGTCGAACATCATATCAATACAACACCAAGTAGCACACATAGTCATACAGTCGTTAGTACCACCCATTTGTCTGTTAGAGGTTTGATTTTGATTAGGTTGCTGTTGATAGAAGTTCTGCTGATTAAACTCAGTTTTTTGTTTGAGTTTTTGATATGAATCGGAATATTTTGAATTAAACGGGTCCATATTCATAGCAATTTCTAACTGTTTTTTACTTTCGTTATTCCAATTTTTTCTATAAAAAATTACTGCTTGAAGATAATGCCACTCAGCATCTCTTTCTGAGTAATCGTCTAACTTATTTTGAGCTTCCGAGATTTTTCCATCCTTAATTAGACGTTCAATTTCTGAATAGTCCATCGTATTTTTTTCATTTCCTTTTTTAGAGTTTCTTTCTAATATAATTTCAGAATAAGCGCTTTCTAGTTTTGTAAGATTTTTTGCCGCTTTATTACCAATTTCTCCTTCGTAAAAACGTTCTCTCGAATATTTTTCTTTCAGTTTTTTATACGCTTCGTCAACCTCAGCATTAGTGGCATCTTCATTTATACCTAAAATTTTATAACTTTCTTTCATTAAACTCTCTCCATAACGTTTTTAGTCTGCTGTTTTAACCCTAAAATCAGCACGTTGTCTGTTAAATCGTGATTAAATTTATAGTCAATATTTTTTGCACAGTCTTCTATATCGGATAGAACTTGCGAAAAAACTTCTACAATATAATCTTTATGCAATTCAATTAACGTTTTTTTATCAGAAACGTCGGTAAACAAATTAATAAATACGTTAAAATTGCCTTTCTTCTTATCCTTGTCGTAATCGTCTAAGGCGTCTATTAGATAAATCCATTTACCCAAATTATAACATAGCCTCGACAAATTATCGTCATACTTATCTATTAATAAAACTTCTACCGATTGAGCAATCATATTGCCGAACGAATCAGCTACCATATCTATGCTATCGCTGTTGCTTTTTTCGTATTCGCGCAAAGCCTTATAATTTGTATCGACTATTTTATCAAGTTCGGGCGCAAATTTTTTTGCCTTTTTATATGCTTTGTTAAAAAACGCGTTTTTAAGTTTACCACTGCCACCATCAATTACGTCGTCTAAGATTTTATATTTTGCTAAAATTACGTTAAATGCGCCGATTGACTTGGTCAGTTGGTCTAATTTTGCTATCGGACGTTTTTTTATCGCGTGAACAACACAACGCTGTTTTTCAATTTTTACGTCAATATCGGCTATATTATGGAGTAGCACTGATAAAAACGTTAAATCATAATTAAGAACAAGACGCGCACGTTGTCCCGAAACACTACCTATACCTTTACATAAGCCACAGTACATGGCTTTATATAACACAGTATCTTTTACGTACATATTAGGAGTATCGGTTTTTACGTAGCCGAACATATTATCCCCTTTTTCTCGGTATTAAACCTAATTTTTTATATACTTTTGAAAGAGTTCTATACGCTAGTCGCTCTGCTTTCTCTGCACCGTTTTTTAGAACGTTGTCGATATACGATTTATCTGTTAAAATCCTATTCTTTTCCTGTCTTATAGGCTCGATAACACTTGCAACCGCTTCGCCTACTCTTAATTTAAAGTCGCCGTAACCTTTGCCTTCAAATTCGGCTTCGGCTTGTTCTATTGTTTTTCCCGTAAATGCCGAGTATATTGACAATAAGTTACTGATACCCGGTTTTTCAGGTGAATATACAATTTTATTATCGCTATCTGTTACAGCACGCTTAAATTTTCTAATTATAGTATCGGGGTCGTCGTTCATAGATATAAACGCGTTAAGATTAGCGTCTGATTTACTCATTTTGCGTTCGGGTTCAGCAAGGCTCATTACCCTTGCGGTTTGTTTACTGATATAAGGTTCGGGGATCTTGAAGGTTTCACCAAAACGATTATTAAATCTAATTGCAAGGTCACGCGATAATTCTAGGTGCTGTTTCTGGTCTGCACCGATAGGAACAAGTTCCGTTTGATATAACAAGATGTCCGATGCCATAAGTACGGGATAGTCCATTAATCCCATATTGATATTATCTTCGTGTTTTAAGCTTTTATCCTTAAATTGCGTCATTCTTGAAAGTTCACCCGGATAACATATAGTATTAAGCACCCAAGCAAGTTCAGTATGCGCAGAAACGTGTGATTGTGCGAACAACACAGATTTTTCGGGGTCTATACCGCACGCTAGATAAAGCGCTGCAAGTTCGTAACTGTTAGCGCGTAAAACACTTGCTTCTTGTTTTACGGTTAAAGTATGCAAATCAGCAAGTGCAAATACCCCGTTATAGTCGTCTTGAAGTTTTTTAAAGTTTCTTAAAGCTCCTAAATAGTTACCGATAGTTAAAATACCGCTCGGCTGAATTGCACTAAATAATATCTTCTTATCTTCCATTTTATTATACCTTACTTGAAATTATCTTAAATTTAAATATTTAAAAACTCTTTAAGCTGTCTAATATGTCTTTTTTTTCTACAACTTTACTAAATCTTACCTGTTTTTCTTTGAGATTAAGAATTTGGTCGGGAACTTCTTCGGCGGTAAGTTCGCTTAACTTATAAGCAGAAATAAACGGGTCGCCTATTTTTTTACCTGTTATTGCCTTATAAACGCTTTGCGGAAATTTATACGGGCTTGAAGTAGATAAAACCACCATAGGCCTATTAAAGCCGTTATTTGCCTCACCATATCCAAACGCTACGTTTAAGGCAACGGAAGTATGAGGGTCTGCGAGGTAACCATATTCATCGAACACGTCTAAAATTGTTTCTTCACAGTCTTGTTCATCGCAATAACCCGCAGTAAAGTCTTCTAACATAATATCTATCTCAGATTTAGTTAAAGAATACCTGCCTTGTTTTTTGAGTTGTTGCATACGGGTTTTTGTAAGTTCAGCATTTCTACCGCTCAATTCAAAAACCAGTCTTTCAAGATTAGAAGAAATAATAATATCCATCGATGGCGACGTGGTTTTAAAAAACTCACGGTTAGCATCATAGTTTCCCGTTTCAAAAAATTCAGTTAAAACGTTGTTTTCGTTGGAAGCACAAACAAGTTTACCTACGGGAAGCCCCATTTGCTTTGCATAATATCCTGCTAGAATATTGCCAAAATTACCAGTTGGGACACAAAAATCCACCTTGTCGCCAAGTTTTATTTGTCCTGCGTTCACTAAATCGCAATATGCCGAGAAATAATATGAAATTTGAACAACTAATCTACCAAAATTTGTAGAATTAGCGCTCGATAAAACAAAACCTTTATCCAATAACAATTTTTTTACTGAATTATCAGAAAGAACAGTTTTTACGGCAGTTTGGCAGTCGTCAAAATTACCTTTAATGCTAATAACGTTGACGTTTTGTCCGTCTTGTGTAACAATTTGACGTTTTTCTATATCACTTAGACCGACAGTCGGATATAAAACACAGGCTTTAATTCCTTTTACGTCTTTAAACGCTTCTAAGACTGCTTTGCCCGTATCTCCACTAGTTGCAACAAGTATTAATAGTTCTTCCTTTACGCCCGTAATATCTGCGCCTTTACGTAAAAGATAAGGAAATATCGTTAGCGCAACGTCCTTAAACGTTAAAGTCGGTCCGTGAAATAGTTCTAACACGTAAAAGTTCTCGTCAAGTTTTACAAGGGTTGCGCCGTTATCGTCGACAAAACGCGAATACGCAGACTTGCACGCTGAATAAAGTTCTTCTTTGTCATACTCCTCTAAGTAGGATGCTATAACGCGAGTTGTTATGCCGGCATAATCTAATTCAAGCATATTTTTAATATCGCCCGACAAATTAGGAAATGTTTCCGGTACGAAAAGTCCACCGTCGTCTGCCAGTCCTTTTACTATTGCTTGCGCGGAACTTTCTACGTAACCGCCACCTCTTGTGCTAAAAAATTTCATAAACCCGTCTTAATATACATAAAAAGTCGGAATATTTATATTCCGACTTTAATTTTACACCATTTGTATGTAAAAAATCAACTATTAAACGTGCTTTAATACAAATTCTGGTAAATCTTCTTTGGCTGAACTTACGGTTAGCACGAATTTTACACCAAATTCTTTTTCTAACATCTCAATTGCTTCAAAAATTGAGCCAAGTTCATTAAGAGGTTGATTAGCTATTCTCGCTATACCGTCAACGAATACGTATTCGTTATCACCGTTTGCAGCAACTACGCCTTTGATAAAGCCTCTTAACCCGTCAACACCTTGTATGGAAAAACCCGAAACGTCTAATAATCTTATAGGTTGCTTTAAATCTCTTGAATATCTACTGGTGTCGGTTATAAAAATAACGTGACCCTTTGCTTCGTTTAACGCATTGTTTGCGCTTTCGATAATAATTTTGGTTTTACCCGAACCCTTAGGTCCATAAACAATTTTCATGATTTACCTCCTGATGAAATTATATTGTTCGTACTTCTATTCTATAATACTTTTACATAAATTTCAATAGGTTTTTAAAAATTATTCTATATATTTAGTAATTTTTTATTCTTCGTCGAAACCTTGTGTCAGTTTTAGTTCTCTGTCTGCTATTCTAAGTCCTTCAACCATTTCGTCTATTTCACCCAACATAAAATTATCTAACGAATAAAGCGTAAGACCTATTCTATGGTCGGTAACTCTTCCTTGTGGGAAGTTATAAGTTCTTATTCTTTCCGAACGGTCACCCGTACCTACTTGACTACGTCTGTTGTCCGAATATTCTTTATCTGCTTGCGACTGATAAAAGTCGTACAACCTACTCTTTAATACTTTCATTGCTTTTTCACGGTTTTTTGTCTGTGAGCGTTCGTCTTGACATAAAACAACTATACCCGTTGGCAAGTGCGTAAGTCTTATACAAGATTCCGTTTTGTTAACGTGTTGTCCGCCCGCACCAGACGAACGCAAAGTATCTACTTTTAAATCTTTTTCTTCGATTCTTATTTCTACGTCGGTTGCTTCGGGTAATACCGCTACCGTACAAGTAGAGGTATGAACTCTACCTTGCGATTCCGTTTCAGGTACACGTTGTACTCTGTGAACACCACTTTCAAATTTGAGTTTGCTGTAAACGTCCTTTCCTGAGATTGAAAATATAGCTTCTTTTAACCCACCAAGTTCCGTTACGCTGATGTCGATATCTTCGGTTTTCCAACGGTTTTTTTCGGCGTATTTTATATACAGTTTGTATAATTCGTACGCAAATAGGTTGGCTTCGTCTCCGCCTGCGCCACCACGTATTTCCATAATAACGTTTTTATCGTCGTCAGGGTCCTTGGGAAGAAGTAATATCCTTAATTCATCTGATATGGTTTGTAATTTTTCTTTACAAACTTCAAGCTCTTCTTTCATCATTGCTTTCATATCAAGGTCTGTTTCAACCAAAAGCAATTCTTTAACATCTTCTTGTTCTGATAAAATTTTCTTATACTCGGTATACTTTTCTACCGTTTCACTAATTTCCGCAAGTTCTTTGGTATAAGACTTCCACTCATCTATACGTGAAATTACGTCGGCATCACCGACTAAAACGTTAAGTTTTTCATACCTTTCTAGCATTTTGTCAAGTTTTTTAAACATTAAACTACCGCCACAATAATTCTTTCTATATTTTCGTAATCTTTTATGATTTCAACACGGCTAAAACCGCTAAATAAGTCTTTAACATCTTGCGCTTGATTATAACCGCACTCTAATAAAATTACACCTTTTTCCGTTAAGTAATTTTTACATTGTTTAGAAATCTTTTTATAAAAATCCAAACCGTCTTCGCCACCGTCTAACGCCATAATAGGCTCGAAATATTTTACTTCCCTTTGCAATTTAAAGATATCTTGACTTCTAATATACGGTGGATTTGATATTATCACGTCAAACATTCTACCCGATAGGTTATCGAACAAATCACTTTCGATAAACTCAATTTTAGCATGGTTAAAAGTAGCATTTTCCCTCGCAAGGTCAAGGGCTTCGCACGACAAATCACTAGCCGTAACGTTTGCACCCGAATGTTTTTGAATAGAAATTGCTATCGCACCACTACCTGTACATAAATCGAGAACGTTGTCATTTTCTTTTATAAATTTTAGCGCATTTTCTACTAAAAGTTCAGTTTCCGGTCTTGGAATTAAAACCCTTTCGTCTACTTTTACTGTATAGCCGTAAAAATTAGTGTCGCCAATACAATACCAAAGAGGTCTACCCCCTGCTCGCTCAGTGGATATCTGTTCTATTTTTTTTATATCGCTATGCGAAACTAAATCAGCAGTGTATACTTGGTCACGTTTAACGTTTAACGTTAACGAAACTATCCACTCCGCCTCTGCTTTTTCTTTTACACCCGCTCTTTTTAACTTTTCATATACGGTTTTAGTTACTTCCGAGCGTTTTTTTGAAATTTCAAATTCACATTCGGGAATAGTTTGGTCGTTATCCATTTCTAATACCTTATTAAAAGCTGTTATCGCAACTTCTATCATTTGGTCGTCGGGTTCTTTTGTGGTTAAACGTTGCAACAGCAATCCCGGTATTTTTAAAGGATATACTAGCCAACTCTCTGTTTTAGACAAAGCTTTTAACATTTCGTATGATAAACCAGCAACTATCGGCAACAATGCAATTTTGCAAAGCACTCTTAAAATACCGTTTACCGATTGACCGACTAGTGCTTCAAAACCGGCAAACACGAGTATACCTAGTATCATAACGAATACGATAAAAGTCGTTCCGCAACGGTCATGAACACGTCTGCAAGTCTTTACGTTTTCCACCGTTAAATCTAAACCTTTTTCGTAACACGATATAGTTTTATGCTCTGCACCGTGATACTGAAAAGTTCGGCGGATATCTTTCATAAAAGAAACTAAAAGAATATAACTTATAAAAACTAACAGTTTTATTCCGCCTTCGATAAAGTTTTTAGCCCACAAGCCAAAAGAGATAAAAAACAAACTCTCCAAAGAAGTTCTCACAAACTGCGGTAACCAAATAAATAAAAATATAGCAAGTAAAAGTCCTAAAATCAGTCCTAAACCACCTACAACGCTCATTGCATCGATTTTAAGCTTTTCACTTAGCCATTTTTCAAATTTAGTCGGTTCTGCCTCACCAAAAACTTCCGCTGAACGCATCAAAACAGCCATACCGCCGAAAAGCGATTGTATAAAAGCGTAAACGCCACGAATTACAGGTATGCGAAAAATACGCGATTTGGTTTTTGAATTTTTTAGCCTTTTTGCTTCGGTTAAAATTTTACCTTTATCATCTCTTACCGCGGTGGCAAAAGACGATTTACCGCGCATCATAACACCTTCTATTACCGCTTGACCGCCGATAGAAGTTCTTTTTTCTTGTTTCGGTCTTTTGATATTTTCAGACATAGTTATATAAAAAAGGCTTTACGGGTAAAATAATTCCCATAAAGCCGTTCAAATTGACAACTATTTGCTAATATTGCCATATCTTCTGTTGAACTTGTCAACACGGCCACCGGTGTCTACCAATTTTTGCTTACCAGTAAAGAAAGGATGACATTTACTGCAAATATCAACCTTAATATTATCGGTCTTCTTAGTTGAACCGGTCTTAAAAGTTTCGCCACAAGCACAAGTAACAGTCACTTCGTGATAATCCGGATGAATACCCTGTTTCATAATGCACCTCTTTTCGTAATTTACTCAAAGATTATAATATATTTTTTTAATATAGTCAACTATATATCAAGCATTTTGTTAAATTTTTCAAAATATTATTTGAACGCTTAAATGCTTGCCATTTTTATTTTTTTGTAATATAATGTATTTAATTTTCTGCTTAATCGGAGATTTTTATGAAAGGTTGGATTATAACCGACGAAAAAAAATTAGAACTTACCGACGTTACCGAAGACGCGAAGTTAGTAGGCTCTCCTAAAATCAAAACGACTAAGGCGCTCATTACGCTTGCAGACGTTCTACGTTATAACGGTGAAGTTTATAACGAAAATATTGTTTTAGGTAGTACAGGCACGGGTATCATAAGTGAGGCCGAAGCTAATCTGTTCGATATCGAAAAAGGTAAGCACGTTTACGTTGAACCTAATACGGAATGTGGCGAATGCTATAACTGTATTAACGGTGATTATTTAAAATGCTCGGATATGTACATCGCAGGCGAAGATTCACACGGATTTTTAAGAGATTTCATTTCTGCGCCCGTAGAAAAAATCTTCACCTTACCTGAAAACGTTTCAGATTACGACGCTTTATTTATTAAACACATCTCGCTTGCTATTGACGTTATTGATAAACTTAATATTCAAAAAGGCGATTACGTTGCAGTTATTGGCGCTAACAACTTCGGCAATATTTTATCTCAACTTTTAATTTATTATTCGGCTGTACCTATTTTAATGACAACCGACACAGAAGATTATGAAACTGCTAAAAAGTCAGGTATTTATTACGTGTTAGGTTCTGACGACAACTGGAAAGACGAAGTGTTTATGATTACCAGCGGTAGAATGGCAGAAAAAGTTGTTTACGTTTCAGATTGCAATATTCCGGTAACAAAAGCCTTTAACCTTGCCTCTTTCGGCGCACAGGTAGCATTTACGGGAACTTCTTACAAAAACAGCCCCGTTACTTTTACACAAGCTATTAAAAAACAACTTGATATTCTTTGCATTAATAACGGATTCGGTAACACGGCGTCAAGTATTAATATTATATCTAACAAAGCTATAAACCTTTCTACCCTAACCGTTAATAAATCAAAACATGAAAACGTCCCCGACGTTTTTGAACAACTTTCAAAACAATTAGAAGAAACTGGTAAAATAAATGAAACGGTAATAGAGTTTATATAAAATTAAAAAATTAAAAGACCGCAAAATGCGGTCTTTTTTCATTTGATTTAATCATGTTTTTTAACAAAAAATCTAAGTATTTTTCTTATTATCTTAGGTGGTTTAATACAACAAATCCTCATAATATACTCCTTCTTGTATTATATGCAGAAGTTGTCGAAAATTGTCTATATTTTAAATACTTCTTAAATCTTGTATTATTTTACGCCTGTCCTTTTCATTAAATACAGTACTTCCTGCAACGATTACGTTTGCCCCTGCGTCTTTTACGCTTTTAACGTTTTCTTTGGTTATACCGCCGTCGATTTCCACGTCAATATTCAAACCTAATTTATTTATATGGCTTGCAACCTCTTCAATTTTAGGCAATACTTCGGGTATGAATTTTTGACCGCCAAAACCTGGGAAAACACTCATTAATAGAACCATATCACAGTATTCGATAATAGGTTTAATATTTTCTACCGGTGTATCGGGATTTATTACTGCTCCGCATTTAACTTTAAACGATTTTATTAATTTTAAGGTGTCCAAAAGATTTTCTTTGCAGGCTTCGTAGTGAACGGTAATTATATCTGCACCTGCCTCAGCAAATTTTTCTACGTAATTTTGCGGATTTAATATCATCAAATGAGCATCAAAAACCGATTTTGAATAAGGTCTAAGGTCTTTTATAAACTTAGGTCCAAAAGTTATGTTTTTAACAAAATTTCCGTCCATTACGTCTAAGTGAATAACGTCTGCCCCACATTCGGTAATATTTTTTACTTCGTCGCCTATTTTAGAAAAATCTGCCGATAATATTGACGGCGCAATTTTAATTGTTTTCATCAGTATTCTCCTTTTTTATGGGAATTATTTTAGGTTTATTAAAGATTATATAATAATATATTAACGAAACTGCATTTGCCAAAAATTCAAAACTGTATGATAGAGTTGCAAATATGGGCGCCGAAATGAGTATATTATATAAAATCGATAGCGTAATAGGAATAAAACATAAATACCTTAATAATTGCAAGTCGCGAATTCTAAACACAAAAGCAAATAAACATAAACCCAGTACGTATATTATATCGTAATAACTTTTTACTTCGCCTTTTAATTTACTACCGATAAAATATGCAACTATTGTTAACCCGCTAAATACAAACGCCCAGTATAACGGCGCTATTTTACGTTTGTTTTCATAAAACAGATAAGTAATAGTTCTAAATAATCCTACGCTAATTCCTATCGTTGCAACAAACTCTAACGTAAAAAAATACGATAAAATTAGAAAAATCATAACACTTAATTGAAAAAATAAATACATAGATTTTTTCTTAAAAAAGTAGCTCGAAGTTATAAATGCCATTGCTAAAAAACTGCTAATATAAGCAAACGTAACGTTCATATCTATTCACCTTGTAAGCTTATATAGCTTCTTCGTAATTGTCCGCAAGCGCCTTCAATATCATCTCCCATTTTGCGTCTTACGGTTGCAGAAAGTCCGCCTCGCTCTAATAATCCTAAAAATTGATAAGCTTTTTTGTCTGTTACACTATCTAACCCCTTTTCTTTAACTTCGTTAAGTCTGATTAAGTTAACGTGGCACGGCTTTCCCTTTAATATTTCTATGAGCTTTTCGGCGTGACGAGCCGTGTCGTTTTTTCCGTTAATTAAAACGTATTCAAATATGTAACGTCTCTTAGTGGCTTTAAAATATTGTTCGCAAGCGTCTAAAATCTGTTGAATTTTATAGGTTTTTGCCACAGGCATAATCTCTTGACGTTCGTTATCAAACGGAGAGTGTAATGATACGGTTAAATTTATTGGTAAATCTTCTTTTGCAAGGTCTAGCATTTTATTTACCAACCCACACGTTGATAAACTTACGTTTCTTGGACTTACGTTTATTCCGTCAGCATTTGCCATAAGCTTTATAAATTTTATTACGTTATCGTAATTATCTAACGGTTCTCCGCTTCCCATAAGTACGACGTTAATGATTTTGCGCTTATCTTTTAGACCGCCTTCTAAATATCTGTTCACAGCAATAACCTGACCTAAAATTTCCGCAGGTTGCAAATTTCTGATTAATCCTTCTAAACCAGAAGCACAAAAGGCGCAATTCATACGGCAACCTACCTGTGTTGACACGCACAAGGTGTAACCGTATTTATATTTCATTAAAACTCCTTCTATAAGGTTACCGTCTTCTAACGAATATAAAAATTTTTCCGTTCCGTCTACTGATTTAACACTTTTAAAAATTTTGACTGGTATTGCAGAGTATTCAGTTTGTAAACGCTCTCTAAAATTAATAGATAAACTCGTCATTTCAGAAAAATCCAACCCTAAATATAAGGCAGTATAAATTTGTACTGCCCGATACGGTTTTTCACCGAATTTAACAACGATTTCTTTAATTTCAGACAAGTCGAAGTTTAGTAAACTTTGTTTCAATTTATTTTTCTCTCTTTAACTTTGCAATGTAAAACCCTAATCCGTCAGAGATATCGGGTAAAAATAAGTTAGTTCCGTTTATGTTTTGGTGGTTTAATTTACTGTTCATGTTAGAAATTACAAAATTACCGTTGTTTTTAAGAAATTTTTCTATTATTCCGTAATTTTCACTCGACATTATCGAACAAGTGGAATAATACAAAAATCCACCGACTTTTACGTATTTACTAACAGTGTTAAGTATTGTAATTTGTTCCTCGTTTAATTCTTTAACCGTTTCTGCGGTTTTATTGAGTTTCATATCGGGGTTGTCGTTAAAAACGCCTGTTCCCGAACACGGTGCATCGACTAAAACTGCATCAAAACAGTCTTTTAACTGCTCGTCATAGATTTTTGCATCTTTTACAGCTACGGTAATATTTTCACGTTTCATGCGACGAGCATAGTCTTTAACAAGTTCCACTCTATGCTCGTGTATATCAAACGAAGTTACGTTAGAGCATTTATAAGAAAGCCTAACACTTTTACCACCCGGAGCCGAACAGCAATCAAGAAGATTTTCGCAAGGTTCTACCGTGTCGCATATAGCCACCGAGCCTATTGCTTGATAGGTATAAACACCTGTATCGTAATCGGCGTTTCTTGTAAAGTTATTAACGTAAAAAACGTTATCAAAGAGCGTTTTTTGGAATTTAAAACCTAAGTTTTTAAGATATTCTTCGCCGTCTACGTCGTAAAAACACAAAGTTGTTTTAATATTTTGACTAGATAAAATTTTTTCGGTTTTTTCTTCACCGTAATTTTTAAGCAGCTCGTTTACAACAAACGTTGGATATGAATATTTTACCGATAAATATTCGTCTTTTTGGTTTGGAAAAGGAATTTTTGTTTTGATAAATTTCCTTAAAATCGCGTTAACAAAACCGCTTGCACCTTTTTTGCCTAATTTTTTTGTTAATTCTACCGCATTATCTATTACTGCATACGGTTTTTTTTCAAGGTATTTTATGCAATACATAGAAATTTTTATGATTGTACGTATTGCAAGTTTGGGCGACTTATCCGCTAAACTTTTTAAGTAATAAGAAAGCTCGATGTCTTTATCTAAGACCCCGTAACAAATTTTTACAGTAAGTGCGCGATTTTTTTCTTCAATTATAGTTTGATTTAAAGCCTGTTTAAAATATGCGCCGTCGCTGTAAACTTTATTTAATACTGTATAACAGTCGTAAAAACAGTTAAGCATTAGTAAAAATTTCCCCTACCTGCAACTTGTTTCCCCTTAAAAAATCTTTAATATTTAAGGGTTTTCCGCCTTGACGCTGAATAATTTCTACGCTTATAACATCTTTACCGCAAGCAATTTCTAAACTGTTAGTTGAATTTATAATCTCGCCCGTCTTTCCTTTGCCGTCAATTTTTTTTGCTTTATAAATTTTGTATTGCTCACCGTTAAGATAAGTAAACGCTACTGGCGACGGGTTGAACGCGCGTATTTGGTTTACTACTTGTTCAGCAGATTTACTAAAATCTATTTTCGCCATTTCTTTTTTGATAATTTTTGTTGTCGATGAAAGTGAGCTGTCCTGTGGGATAAATTCGGCTTTTCCTTCTTTTATAAGATTTAACCCCTTAATTAATAGATTTGCTCCTACACTAGACAGTCTTTCAAAAAGCTCGCCACACGTTTCGTCTTCGCCGATTTTTATTTCTTCTTTAATCAGCATATCTCCGGTGTCTATACCAACGTCAGTTTTCATAATGGTAACCCCCGTCGTCTTTTCACCGTTCAAAATGGCATAGTGTATAGGCGACGCTCCTCTGTACCTAGGAAGTAACGACGCGTGTACGTTAATTACCCCAAATTTAGGTAAGTCTATTATTTCCTGCGATAAAATTTGACCGAAAGCACAAGTAACTATGACGTCAGGGTTTATTTTTTTTAAGTCGTCAATGCCCTCTAATCGTATTTTATCGTATTGATAGACGGCAATTCCTTGTTCAATTGCATAGATTTTTACGGGTGGTGGGGTTAAGATTTGTTTTCTTCCAACCGGTTTATCGTGGTTACACACAACAGCAATAACGTCAAAATCGTTAGAATTTACAAGCGCTTTTAAAGGTTCAACCGCAAAATCGGGAGTTCCCATATAAACTATTTTCATTAACATTCACCTATATCACTTGCCTTGTCGATATACAAAATACCGTCTAAATGGTCGTTTTCGTGACAGAAAGCGCGCGCTAAAAATCCGCTTACCTTTACCGTGAACGGTTTACCGTATCTGTCTTGTGCTTTTACTGTAACTTTCATCGGGCGTTTAACGGTACCGAATTTTCCACGTACGGATAAACATCCTTCTTCGCCTATTTGCTCGCCACTTTGCTGTATGATTTGAGGATTTATGCATTCGTAATATTTCCCTTCAACGCCTACTATAAAAATACGTCTAAGTACACCCACTTGTGGTGCAGCAAGTCCTGCACCGTCTGCTTTTATTAACGTATCTTTCATATCGTCTAAAAGTTGGTGAGTTCTTTCGCCAAAATCTGTTACTTCAAACGATTTTTTTCTTAAAGTGGGGTCGCCCGCTTGTATTATGTTTCTAATTGCCATAATTTTTTCCTTTTTTAAGTGAGATTGTTGGGATTAATTTCTAGATAAACAGATACAATTCTATCGTCGTATTTGTTTGAAATTCTTGCAAACTCGTCGATTATTTTATCGTCGTCAATACGAGCAAGAACTTGTAATCTGTATTTGTTTTGAAGTCGTTTTAAAGGTGCTTTCATACACCCGAAAAACCTAAATTTATCTTTGTTTTGCTGATAAATTACGCTAAGCTCTTCATACACCGACCTTGTTACTGCTAACGCATGGTCTTCATCGGTTGCACTAATCAGTACTCTTACTATTTTTGCAAACGGAGGAAAACCTGTTGCTTTTCTTAATGATATTTCGCGTGCGTAAAACGACTTATAGTCGTAGTTTACAGCAAGTGCTAACACGTCGTTATTAGGCGAATACGTTTGCAAAACTACGTTGCCTGCTTGGTCGGCTCGACCTGACCTACCTGCTACTTGCGTAAGTAGTTGGAAGGTTCGTTCTGCGCTTCTGTAATCGGAAAAATACAGACCAGCGTCGGCGTCTATTATTCCGACCAAAGTAACCGACGCAAAGTCGTGCCCTTTTGCTATCATTTGCGTACCAACTAAAATATCGGCGTTTTTATTTGAAAATTCGTTTAATATCTTAAAATGCCCTTCTTTATTTTGAGTCGTATCTCTATCCATTCTCAAAATTTTTGCATCGGGAAACAGTTTGTTTAATTCTTCGACTATTCGTTCAGTACCGAAAGCTCCGAATTTTAAACGTTTGCTTCCACACTCAGGGCAAGCTGTTATCATTTTGTATTTGTTACCACAGTAATGGCATAAAAGCGAGTCGTCTTCTCTATGATAAGTTAGGGAAACATCGCACTGTTCACATTTTAAGACGTGTCCACACTCTGTACATACTACCGATTTTGAGAACCCACGTTGATTTAAGAAAATCATCGCTTGATTGTTATTTGATAAACATTCTTCCAGCTCGTTAATAAGTGCACGTGAAAACGGCGAGTTGTTACCGCGTTTTATTTCAGCACGCATATCTACAATTTCTATTTCCGGTAAAGGTTTTTTGTTTATTCTGTCTGGAAGTTCTATTAAATTGTATTCGCCGATACTAGCGCGTCTATAACTTTCCATAGACGGCGTAGCGCTACCAAGTACTAACTTTGCACCGTTAAGATTCGCCCTATAAGTTGCCACGTCTACCGTTTGATATCTTGGGCTTGACTCACTTACGTAGCTTCCGTCATGTTCTTCGTCTAATATTATTAAGCCTAAGTCGGTTACTGGTGCAAAAATTGCGCTTCTTGCCCCGATGGCAATTTTAGCGTCACCATTACGAAGTCGCCACCACTCGTCAAATCTTTCGCCCGCTGATAATCCACTATGTAAGATTGCGGCGTTTTCTGAAAATCTCGCCCTTAACTGTTTAAGCATTTGCGGGGTTAAAGCAATTTCAGGTACAAGAAAAATTACCGACTTGCCTTTTTTTATGGTTTCTTCTATAAGTTTAAGATAAACTTCGGTTTTACCCGAACCCGTAACTCCGTGTATTAAACTTACCGTTTTATCAGTATTTTCTATACTTTTTACTGCATCTAACTGTTTTGGTGTTAATACAACAGATTTTCCGTTAAACTGCAAATCTTTATACGGGCTTCTGAAATATTTTTCTTGTGTTTCGGTTATATATCCTTTATTTTTTAGTGATTTTACCGCTTGATTACCAAAGAGTAAATTTAGTCTTGAATTAGGCGTTCTGCCGTTTTCTGATAGAAACAACAAAACTTCTTTTTGTTTTACAGCCGTCTTTTTTAAGGAGCTTATCGCGTTTTCTAAGTCAATATTTGAACTTAGTTCACTTACTTTTGTAAACTGTTCTTTAACCTTTCCTTTGCGCATTTCACTTGGCAAGAATAATCTCAACGCAAGCGCCTTAGGAACGTAACAGGTTTTAGTTACGTATTCGCAAAGTTTTAGTGTTTCAGGGGTTAAAGCAGGAGTTTTTTCTAATAGTCTTGTAATAGGTTTTATCTTATGTGGGTCGAAAATAGGAGTATCGTGCACACCTATTACTATTCCCTCAACGTGATTGCGCCCGAAAGGAACGACGACACGACTGCCAAGAGTTATTTCGTCATCATAAAAGCAATATTCAAAAATCTTATCGGTTTCACCCAACGCGATATCCACTATTACGTCTGCAAACATGTTTTGTTAAACTTTCCCTAAAATCAAATATGTTCACCGTGCGGTGAACACATCTAAAACTAGTCGTTAGTCGCAACTAACTTTCCGTCTAAAATTTCCTGCGAAGCAACCGATAAAGGTTTTTCACTATCGGGAAGTTCGGTGTAACCTTGGTTTTGCGCTTGTTCCATAAGTTGTCTTGCGCGTTTGCTTGCAACAACGCAAAGTGCGTACTTAGAACCTATTTTTTGTGCTAATTCGTCAATCGGCGGTTTATGTATCATTATTAGTTCTCCTTATTTTTCTCTAATTTTATAATATTTTCTATTTTTTCTACCGCACTTATGAGATTATCGTTTACGACGGTGTAGTCGTAATCTTTACCCATTTCCATTTCGTACGATATTCTTTGCATTCTTAAATTTATCTTTTCTATGCTTTCAGTGTTACGTTTTATCAGTCTGTTTTTAACTTCTTCTAACGACGGAGGCACTATCATTATCAGCACTACGTCAGAAAAATGCTCTCTAACGTTAAGACCACCGTTTACGTCGATTTCCAAAATAACGTCTTTATCTTTTAAACTGTCTTGCACTAGGGCTTTCGGAGTTCCGTAATAGTTCTCAAAATGCTCCGAATACTCGATTAAACCATTATTTTCAATTAAAGACTTAAACTCGTCTTTGCTGATGAAATAATATTCTTTGCCGTGTGTTTCACCTTTTCTCGGCAAGCGCGTCGTACACGATATGCTAAGTACTAATTCGGGGTTGCGTTGTACGAGTTTTTTTGCTATTGTTCCCTTTCCTGCGCCCGACGGTCCTGAAAGTACAATTAAAATATTTTTCATACTACTCTAAATTCTGAACCTGTTCTCTTACTTTTTCTATTTCATTCTTCAACGATAATGCATAGTCGGTAACGCTTATATCGTTTGATTTTGAACAAATAGTGTTAGTTTCGCGGTTAAACTCTTGCATTAAAAAGTCTAGCTTCTTACCAGCGCCCGGTATAACAACTATCTTTTTAAACTGATTAATGTGCGAATTAAGTCTTGTAAGTTCTTCGTCTATATTAACTTTATCGGCATAAAACGCAACTTCGTTTAAAAGCCTCGTTTCGTCGTACTTTACGCCGTTTAGAGCTTCTTCTATTCTCGCTTTTAATTTTTCTTTATGTTCAGCGGTAACTAATGGAGCGCGTTCTTTTACGTTGTCCACAAGATTTTTTATAGTTTCCATACGTGAAAGCATATCAGAAACTAACTTCTCTCCCTCTATTTTCCGCATCTGATTGAGATTTTCGCACGCCCTTTTCACAGTAGTAACCAAAATCTCGTCTAAATCGGAATAGTCGGCAACAGAATTATCAGTAACAACGTCAGGACATTTCATAATGCTTAAAGTAGTGCAATCGTTAGGCAACCCTAACTCTTTTGCTATTAAACACGAGGCGTTGTAATACCCCTTTGCTCGCTCTACGTCTACCGAAAGATTTACGGGAAGTTCACGAGAATCGCTAAAATTGATAAACAAATCTACTCTGCCACGACCAATGTAAGATTGAACGATTTTTCTTAGCGTATCTTCAAAAGAAATAAACGCTCTCGGCATTTTACAATTAAAATCAAGGTTGCGATTGTTCACCGTCTTGATTTCCACCGTAAGATTTATACCGTTTTCCATATATTCGGCTTTACCATAGCCCGTCATACTAAGCATCGACGTTATCTCCCGTGTTTTTCTAATAATTTTATCACACTTTTTATATTATTTCAAGTGTTTATTAATAATTATTTATTAATAATTTGAACTGTTCTTCGTCTACGATTTTTATATCTAATTTTTTTGCCTTATCGAGTTTACTGCCTGCATTTTCACCCGCAATAACCATGGTCGTTGATTTAGTAACAGAAGACTGAACTTCACCGCCCAAACTCTCTATAATTTTTCCTGCTTGGTCACGAGTAAAACTTTGTAAACTTCCAGTTAGAACTATTTTTTCGCCCACAAAAATACCGTCTTTTATCTTTTCGGAGTACACAATTTTTACCCCTAAGGTTAAAAGGTTTTGGATTTCTTGTAAATTTTCAGTATTTTGGAAAAACCCTACCACATCATCGGCTATAATTTCACCCACTTCTTCTATACTGAGAAGCTGTTCCTTGGTGGCGTTAACTAACTCGTCTAAATCTTGAAATTTATCAGCAAAATCTTTTGCTGTTTTTTTGCCGACGTTATCTATACCAAGAGCGTAAATAAGGTTTGCAAAGTCAACTTTTTTTGAATTCTCAATGGCTTTTAGCAAATTATTAGCTTTTAATTTTTTGAAACCTTCTAAGCTTAAAAGCTGTTCTTCGGTTAAAGTGTATAGTTTTGAAAAACTGTCAACTCCTAATTTTAAATACAAATCTTCTGCCGTACGTTCGGAAAATCCTTCTATATTTACACCATTTTTGCACGCAAAATTAGTAAGTTTTGCCACAATTCTAGGCGTACAATTTTCGTTAGGGCAAAAAAGATTTGCACCCTCTTCCATTAAGCTCGATTTACAGTACGGACACTCTGTCGGTTTAATAACATCTTTATTACCGTCATAAATTTCAGTCGTTCCTAAAATTTCAGGGATAACTTCGTTACTTCGACGAACTAGTACTCTCGCACCTATTTTTACACCCTTTCTTAACACGTCGCCATAGTTGTTTAGGGTGGCTTTACTAACCAACGCCCCTGCAAGTTCGGTGGGTTCTAAGAGCCCTAGTGGAGTAAGTTTACCCGTTCTTCCAACCTGCCATTTAACGTCTTTTAAAATAGTTGTAACTTCTTCTGCTTCAAATTTATATGCAATTGCCCAACGGGGAAATTTATCAGTAGCACCCATTGTTTCGCGGATAGAAAAGTCGTTTATTTTAACAACTGCTCCGTCGGTCAATACATCCAGTGTTTTTCTACTATTTTCTATGTCTTTTATTGCAGACATAACGCCTGAAATATCTTTTTTTACCGCTAAAAACGGATGAACCTTAAACCCGTTAGTTTTTAAAAATTCTACACAATCAGTTTGAGTTTTTAAAAACTTTTCGGACGTATAATTAACGTTATAGAACATAATTTCTACGCGTCTTTTTTCTGTTACTTTTGGGTCTAAATTTCTTATTGCACCGGCTACTGCATTACGAGCATTCTTTAAAGGCTCGGTGGCAGTTTTGTTATATTCTTCTAGCACCGATAATCTTATTATTGCTTCGCCTTGAACTTCTATCGTACCCTTGTAATCAATTGTCATTGGAAAAGATTTTACTGTTAACACTTGCGCGGTTACGTCTTCGCCTTCCACCCCGTTTCCACGTGTAGTCGCACACTTAAATTTACCGTCTTCATAGGTTAAACAAATGGTTAAACCGTCAAATTTATACTCAACGGTATATTCAGGATTGTTAGTAAATTTCTTTATTCTGTTATCAAATGCTATTAATTCATCGCTTGTCGTTGCTTTGTCTAAGCTGTAAAGTCTTTCAATATGTTTATGTTTAGAAAAAGCAGAAACAGGCTCTCCGCCGACGCGTTTTGTCGGCGAATCAAACAAGACTATCCCCGTCTCTTTTTCTAATTTCACGAGTTTATCGTATAACGCATCGTATTCTTTATCGGAAACGGTGGGGTTATCTAAAACGTAATACTCGTGAGCATATTTATTTAGTAATTTTACAAGTTCTTTCATTTTTTCCATTAAACAATCTCCAACGGTGCGTATTTTACAGCCAAAGACTTTATTCCAACGCCAGGGAAAGCGACGTCAACAATTAGATTATCTCCGCTACCCTTTACGGTTATAACAGTTCCCGCACCGAATTTAGCGTGTTTAACTTTCATGCCCGATTTATAACCT
>JAZRGZ010000085.1:0-5877 GCA_045644505.1 Christensenellaceae bacterium
TCGTTTCCTTAAAAAATTCGTATTCTCGTATTAACCTTATTTCTTTTTCTTTGCTTTTGCCTTAATGTACTTTAATTAAAGTCTTTTCGTTTCTCTTAGATATTTTTGACTATATCTCTCTCTATGCAGTTGTCAATCTACTAAAATCTTTGACGACGGTCAAAGGTGAGTTTTTCGTTATATATAAACTCACAAAAAGGCTACCCTTTCAAGCGATAGCCTTAATATATTATCATTTATGATTTTTTAAGTCAAGCAAATTTCCAAACTTTTTCTACATTTTTTTAAATTTTTTTTGTGAGTTATTTTTGGCTCTTTTTCTCTTATTATATATAATGTATATATGTAAAGATTAACCACTAAATATCGTAGTTTTGGCGAACGTTTACGCTTATAATCCCAGAAATTATACCCACCACTACACAGAATATTAAATCTAGAAAAAATCTTTTAGCACCCACCCAACTTCCTATAATTGCGAAAATTAAGTGAACTAGTACACAGAAAATAACGCCTAACAATAAACCTTTAATTAAGCCTTTCTCGTTTTTCAGGCAAGTTATACAGCCTAAAAATATCGATAGTGTTTTAATAAATTGATTAGCAGTTTTTATTCCTATCTCGCTTAAAGAGAAAAGTTTCACCGCCCCTGCCAACAGTAAAACTCCGATTATTGCCGTAGTTACGCCAATTACTGCTCCTTTTATAACGCTTGTAAGTTTAAAATTTTTCATAAAAAGCCCCGCATTTCTTTTTAATAAGATATGCGGGGTTATTAGTTTTAATTACTTATTAAATTTCTTCTCTTTTCTTTCTTTTAGGTTTTTCGGTTTTTTCTTCTTTGGTTTCAGAAACTGTTTCAAAGGGTTCTTCTGGCTTTTCTTCGGGTTTTTCTTCTACCGCCTGTTCGGGTTTAGCATAAGCTGCACCTTCTGCTGGTGCGGTTTGATAAATTGCGCCTTTGTCGAACTTAACGTACGATTTTTTGTCGTCAAGGCCTGTTTCTAAAACGAAAGTGTTTTCGTTGTTGTTAATTTCTGCCACGAATCCGCAAATTCCGCCGATAGTTTTTACCCTGTCACCGACTTTAAGAGCGTCTACTCTTGCTTGCGCTTCTTTTTGCTTTTTCTTGCCCGAAATTGATTGCCAAACCATCAAACCGATAATCACGGCAAAAATCAAACCGAACATTAAATAAGTTGAGCCACCGCCAGTTGCTGGTTCTAATAAATTATAAAACATTTTTTACTCCTTTTTTAACTTGTTTTTTTAATATTGTAAATTATTTTTCTAACATTTGCAAGCGATTTTAATCAAATTCTATTTTCGACAAATTTATATTAAAATCTTGGATAGGTGTCGCCTGTCTTTTTATAAAACTCTTCCCTAAATTCAACGAACGCATCTTGCATAATAGCCTCTCTAATATCTGCCATAAGCCTATTGAGATAGGTTATGTTATGTAAACTCAACAACATTGCGCCCATCATTTCCCCAGCGTTTATCATGTGTCTAAGATAAGATTTGGTGTAATTTTTACAAGCGTAACAATCACATTCAGTGTCAAGCGTCGTGAAGTCGTCTTTATATTTACCGTTTCTTACAACTATTTTACCGTTTGAAGTAAGTGCAGTACCGTTTCTGCCAACACGAGTTGCAAGCACGCAGTCAAACATATCTATACCGCGGAATACGCCTTCAACTAAACAGTCTGCGCTACCTACACCCATAAGATAACGGGGCATTTTTTCGGGGTAATGTGGCAACAATTCGTCTAACACGTCGTACATGACGTTTTTAGGTTCGCCTACCGACAAGCCGCCAATTCCGATACCGTATTTTGCGTAAGGCAACGTTTCTTTTAAGCTTAATAACCTTAAATCTTTATATACGTTACCTTGAACTATGGGAAATAGTGCTTGGTTTGGATTTTTATGATGGTTATAACATCTGTCAAGCCACTTTAACGTACGTTCCATAGCTATTTTAGAATCGGCATAGTCCCAACCGTAAGCAGAACACTGGTCGAACGCCATTATGATGTCTGCCCCTAGATTGTTTTCTATTTCAATGGCTTTTTCTGGGGTAATAAAATGTTTACTTCCGTCGATGTGCGAATTAAACCATACGCCGTCGTCTTTTATTTTATTAAGTTCTGCAAGGGAGAACACTTGAAACCCACCGCTATCGGTTAAAATGGGTCTGTCCCAGTTCATAAACTTGTGAAGTCCGCCTGCATCTTTTACGATTTGGTCACCAGGACGCATGTATAAGTGATAAGTGTTTGCTAAGACAATTTGCGACTGTGCTTCTTTTAAATCTCTCGGCAACACTCCTTTTACAGTGGCTTGCGTACCGACGGGCATAAAGGTTGGAGTATGAATATCTCCGTGCGGAGTGTGTAGTATACCTACCCTTGCACCCGTACGGGAATCTTGTTTAATTTGTTCGTAGTAAAATTTTTCCATAAAATTGTATATTAAGTATAATCCTTAAAGATTAAATTAACCTTGATATTTATATAATAAACATCGAATCCCCAAACGAGAAAAATCTATATTTTTCAGTTACGGCAGTGTTATAAAGTTCAAGAACTTTCTCTTTGTTTGATAACGATGAAACCAACATTAAAAGCGTGGACTTGGGCAAATGAAAGTTAGTAATTAAAGCGTCTACGCATTTAAACTTGTAAGGAGGATATATAAAAATTTCCGTGTTCGCCTTTATTTCTTTTACGCGTCCATTTTCGTCAGAAGCACTTTCTAACGTGCGCACCGAAGTCGTACCAACTGCAATTATGCGTCTACCTTCCGATTTTGCTTTATTGATTTTTTCAGCCGACTCTTTTCCTATCTCGTAGTATTCCGAGTGCATATGATGGTCTTTTACGTCGTCGGCTTTAACCGGACGGAAAGTACCAAGTCCAACGTGCAGTAAAACGTCGACGATTTCTACGCCCTTATTTTTAATCTTTTCCAAAAGCTCAGGGGTAAAATGTAGCCCCGCGGTAGGCGCTGCCGCCGACCCGTCCACACTGGCATAAACCGTTTGGTATCTTTCTTGGTTTTTAAGTTTTTCGGTTATGTACGGTGGTAAGGGCATTTCACCGATTTTGGAAATTATATCTTCAAAAACACCGTCATAGAAAAATTTTACGCGTCTTGTACCCGAGTCTTCTATGGTTGAAAGAACTTCCAACGAAAGGTCGGCTGAAATGGTAAGTTTTGCGCCCGGTTTTGCTTTTTTACCCGGTTTTACCATAACCTCCCACTCTGTTAAATCAAATCTTTTAAGTAGTAAGACTTCCACTTTACCGCCGTTAGGTGTCGTAGCAAACATACGAGCAGGTAAGACTTTGGTGTTGTTTCTTACCAACACGTCCCCCTTTTTAAGATAATCGACTATATCGTAAAATCTTTTATGTTCTACCTTGTCGGTGGTTCTGTTATAAACCAAAAGCCTTGAACTATCTCTCGGCTCTACCGGTTTTTGGGCTATTAAATTTTCGGGAAGATAGTAGTCAAAATCACTTGTTTTCATTGTTATCAAAAATAGCCAGTTGCTCTTGTTTTTCCTTTGGCATTGTTAGCCCTACGTGTTCGTACCCCTTTTTAAGCAACACTCTGCCCCTTGGAGTTCTTGCAATAAAGCCAAGTTGTAACAAATAGGGCTCGTAAACTTCTTCTATGGTGTTAGCGTCTTCGTTTACGGTGATTGCCAGAGTTTCAAGTCCGCAAGGACCACCACCAAATTTTTGTGCCATTGACTTTAAGAGATTTATATCGGTCATATCAAGACCGTATTCGTCGATTTCTAAAAGTTTAAGTTCGCCTTTTGCGTCGGATAACTGAATTTCATCGTGTCCTTTAACAACTGCGTAATCACGAACACGACGCAAAAGTCTATTTGCAATTCTAGGCGTACCACGACTGCGTTTTGCAATTTCTATCGCCGCAGAGCGTTCAATTTTGACACCGAGCATACTAGACGCGCGTTCTACTATTTCAGTAAGTTCGTCAATGGAATAAGTTTCTAATCTACAAATTACACCGAATCTGTCGCGTAAAGGCGAAGAAAGATTACCAGCCTTAGTCGTTGCGCCGATAAGCGTAAATTTAGGTAACGGCAACTGAACGTTTCTTGCAGACGGTCCTTTGCCTATAATAAAGTCTAAGGTGTAATCTTCCATAGCAGGATAGAGAATTTCTTCCACGTTATGGTTAAGTCTGTGTATTTCATCGATAAATAAAATATCTTGTTCGTTTAGGTTAGTTAAAATTGCAGCTAGGTCCCCTGACCTTTCGATTGCGGGACCGCTGGTAATTTTTATTTGGGTGCCCATTTCGTTTGCAATAATGTGTGCTAACGTGGTTTTACCTAACCCCGCAGGACCATAAAGTAAAACGTGGTCAAGCGCGTCGCCACGCATTTTAGCGGCGGCTATACCTACGGCTAAATTGTCTTTAACTTTTTCTTGTCCGACGTAACCTTCCATCGACTTGGGACGTAAAACGTTTTCTATTTCCGTTTCGCGTTCGTCTATTGTGCTTGTAATAAGTACTTCGTCTTGCATAATTTTACCTTATATTTTTAATCGCAAAGGCTATCAACTGTTCGATAGTCGTAGCACCGTTTTCTTTTGCTTTTTTGATTGCAGGCACGCATTCTTGCTTTGTAAAACCTAAACTCATCAAAGCGATAATCGCGTCTTGGTCGTCGTCTATTACAACTTCTTGCGTAATTTTTTGCGATTGTTCGCTTACGTCCGCAGTAATCTTTTCACGCAGTTCTAAAATTATTCTTTCGGCGGTTTTCTTGCCCATTCCTTTGACTGCGGTAAGACCTTTTACATCGCTTTGAGCAATTTTTAAAGCAAGGTCTGATAAACTCATATTAGATAAAACGGTAATGCCCATCTTGGGTCCGATGCCGGATACGGATATAAGTTTTAAGAACATATTCTTTTCTTCACGACTGATAAAACCGTATAAACTTATTCCATCTTCTCTAACGGCAAGATAGGTATATACTTCGCCCACCCCGTCCGCAATCAGCCTTTGATAAACAGACGACGAGCAAGTAATCTCGTAACCTATTCCGTTGTTTTCTAAAATTACCGTTCCGTCGTAAAAAGACAAAACTTTTCCTTTAATATATCCTATCATAGGTCCCCTTAAATACTGAAAAGTCCAGAAAGTTTATTTGTTTGCGCGTGGCATAGCGCCACTGCCAAAGCATCGGCTGCGTCGTCGGGACGCGGAATTGCTTTTAACCCTAAAAGCGATTTTACCATTTGCTGTATTTGGTTCTTTTCCGCCCTACCGTAACCCGTCAACGCCTGCTTTATTTGTAACGGAGTATACTCGTAAATGTTACCGCATTCTTTGTTTGCGGTAAGCATTATAACCCCCCTTGCGTGCGCTACGGTGATACCCGTCTTAACGTTTTTTGCAAAGAACAATTCTTCGACTGCTATTTGGTCGGGTTTAAATTTCTCGATAATTTGTTTTACCCCTTTTTCAAGCATACAAAGCCTAACGGCAAGGTTTTCTTCTTTTGGAGTAGAAACTATGCCGTAATCTAACATCTCGCATTTGCCTTTATTGTCTTTTTTTATAACCCCATAGCCAAGCGTCGCTATACCCGGGTCAAACCCGACTATTATCATATTTATTATTTTACTTTATATATAAGTCGGATCGTAGCCATGTCGTTCTGTGAGCCAAGGAGTTGATAATATGCCTTGTCTTCCTAAGACCGCTTGGCCTCCGACTTCGCATTTGCCTTTATTGTCTTTTTTTATAACCCCATAGCCAAGCGTCGCTATACCCGGGTCAAACCCGACTATTATCATATTTATTATTTTACTTTATATAT
>JAZRGZ010000086.1:0-50741 GCA_045644505.1 Christensenellaceae bacterium
TTTTTATAAATACTTTAATAAAAATGTAAAATTTAGTAGATATATTAAATCTATCCTTTTATTTGAAATTAACAATAGATTATCAAAAGTTGGTGTAAAAAATCCATTAAAGAAGAAATTTTTGGGATGTTTATTAAATCCATTTAATCTAAGATTTACTTTATCTGCGGTGAAAGTCTTTTTGCTTAACAGAAAAGAATATAAGAAAGGGAAATAATATGAAAATAGCTTTTTTTGTGCATTCATTAAGCGTAGGTGGTGCAGAAACTCTTGCCTGTAATTACTTGTTAAAGCTTAAAGAATTCGGACATGACGTTGTTTTAATTCAGAAACGCGATGATAATAGCTTTTTAAATAAAAGGATTTCAGATGCAGGCATACCGACGTACACGTTGACGGCATCGGGCAGAGACGTTATTTCTAAAGGAAGACGTTTTTTGGCCATGAAATTTTTTATCGGTTCAAAATTAAACAAATTGTTAAAAAAATTAAAAGTAGATATTTTCCATAACCATATTAGTTTTGAGGGTATTAAAAAGTTACCATTAAAACCACAAAATATATATTATGCTTTTCATACCGAAGTAGAAAGAAGTTTTAGGATTTACGGTAAAAGCCATAGGCAAAATTGTACAAGATTTATAAAAAAAGGTATAAACATCATAGCAAGCTCAGCACATATGATAGATGATATTAAGGCTATAAACCAAGGCGCAAAAATATATCTATTCCCTAACGGACTTGATTTAGAAAAAATAAGAAATAACAAGTATGATAGGAAAGAGTTTTTGAAATCCTTAAATATTGAACCTGACAATTTTGTTTTGGGGCACGCAGGTAGATATTTCCCTGTAAAAAATCATTCTAAAGTAATAGAAATATTTAGCGAGATAAAAAAACTTCGTCCTAACAGCAAACTGTTGCTTATTGGTACCGGCAATGCAGAAGAAAAGGCGACAGTAAACGCATTAATTGAAAAATATGACGTAAAAAACGATGTTGTTCAGTTGGGTTTAAGAAACGATGCTACTTCGGTTATGAGTGTATTAGACGCTTTTGTTTTTCCATCGTTTAAAGAAGGTTTTCCGTTAGTGCTTGTAGAAGTTCAAGCGCTTAACCTAAGAAGTGTTGTGTCTAAAGCAGTACCTATGGAAGCTATATGCAATGGTAACGTTACTATTATGGATATCGAAACGAGTTCACTCGATTGGGCAGAAGCTTTGTTAGAGCAACCTGAAAATGTACCCATTAAAGATATAGAAGACTTTTCTATTATCAACGTTGTAAAAAATCATGAAAAAATATATTTAGAAAACTTATGAAAAAATTTTTAATATCTATTGATACCGAAGGTGATAACCTTTGGAGATATAAAGCGGGCGACGAGATAAAAACCGAAAACGCAAAGAGCTTATGGCGCTTTCAAAAACTTTGCGACGAGTATGGTTTTAAACCGACTTACTTAACAAATTATGAGATGGTGAAATCAAAAGATTTTGTTGATTTCGCTAAACCTAATTTGATTAACGGTACATGTGAAATAGGCATGCATTTACATGCCTGGAATAATCCGCCATACTATGAATTGCAAAATGTTAATAATGAAGTCGGTGCATCGTATTTAATAGAATACCCTGATGAGGTAATGGAACAAAAAATAGCCGTTATAACGCAAGAACTTGAACAAGCGTTTGAGAGTAAAATAATTACGCATAGGTCAGGACGTTGGGCAACAGATGAAAGATATTTTAACTTGCTAAAAAAATACGGTTATAGTGTGGATTGTTCGGTAACACCTAAAATGAGTTGGGTTAATAATAAGGGTATGACGTTAGGTAGTGTAGGTAGTGATTATACTAGTTCGCCTGAAATTCCGTACTTAATAAACACTAAATACGGTGATATTTTAGAAGTTCCTATGACGGTAAAAAGTTGCAGGAGAATTTTTATAGATAAGGGATTAAGTTTAAGACAAAAGCTTTCAAGAGTGTATCACGGTGTGAGAGGACGAACCGTTTGGCTTAGACCAGTTGGGAACAACTTAAAAGAACTGTTATGGTTTATAGAAGAAATTGCTTTTGATGATAATATAGACTATATCATGTTTATGTTACATTCATCAGAGTTTATGGCTGGCGGAAGTCCAACTTTTCAAAATGAAGAGAGTATAGATAATCTTTATCTACACTTAGACCAAATTTTCAAGAAATCAAGCAAAAATTTTATCGGTTGCACAATCGGCGAATACGGGACAGAAAAATTATCCGAGTTTGTAGAGGGGAAGTAGGTAAATGACTCAAAATAACAGCAGTATCGCAGGTGGATTAACTTGGTCCTTTGCCGAACGTATTCTAGCACAATTAGTTACTACCATTGTCGGGCTAATTCTTGCAAGAATTTTAGGTCCCGAAGAATATGGTATAGTATCAATAGTAATGATATTTATCACCATTTGTGACGTTTTCGTTATTGCGGGGTTCGGCACTGCGGTAGTTAGAAAAAAACAAGTAGACAAGATGGATTTTGATACTGCTTTTTATTTAAGCTTTATCATGTCGGTTATTCTTTATGCTGTTTTGTTTTTTACTGCACCGTATATCGCTAAGTTTTTTAACGTTCAGGTTTTAGCACCGATAGTAAGAGTCCTTGGTATAAGAATTATATTTACTTCTTTTAACAATATACAACAAGCATACGTCCAACGTAAAATGGCGTTTAAGAAATTCTTTTTTTCAACGCTTTTTGGTACGTGTGCATCGTGTGCTGTCGGTATCGTAATGGCGTTTAATGGATACGGCGTTTGGGCAATCGTCGGACAGTACCTTACAAACACGATTATTAATACCGCAGTTTTAGCAATCATAGGTGGATGGAATCCAGGTTTTAATTTTTCTAAAAACCGAGCAAAGGAAATATGTTCATTCGGGTTTAAGGTTTTAGGGTCTAAGTTAATAGGTACTGCACAGGCAGAAATTCAAGGGCTATTGATGGGAAAGTATTTTGGCTCTTCGGGATTGGCTTATTATGAGCAAGGAAGGAAATATCCTGCGATATTTATAATTAATGTTGATGCCGCGGTAAATAACGTCATGCTGCCTTCGTTTGCAAGAGTACAGGATAATCTAACCGAATTAAAAAGAATTTTAAGAAAGAGTGTTAGACTAGGTATTTACGTGCTTGCCCCTATAATGATTGGGTTTTTCGTTGTCGCTAAACCTTTTGTTCAAATAGTTTTAACAGAAAAGTGGTTGATGTGCGTTCCGTTTTTACAAACATTCTGTTTATTGTATCTTCTAAGACCGCTTAACACTTCTTGTCATCAGGCTCTTCTTGCCCTCAATAAAGTTGGGGTAGTTATAACGATTATGATTATTATAAACGTCATTTCGTTTGGTGGATTGTTTGTTGCCATATTTGCACTTAATAATGCTATATGGATAGTATACTTCCTTTTAATTGCCGAATTTATCTCTCTACTGTGCTTTATGATTTCCACAAACCTAATTGTAGGATATAAACTTAGAGAACAAATATCAGATTTATTGCCAGCAATTTTATTGGGCGTTATTATGGGATTAACTGTTTATGCAATTAGTTATATTAAAATAAGCCAAATTGCGTTGTTGGTTGTGCAAGTTTTCGTAGGAGCAATACTTTATCTAGTTTTATCTATATTTACTAAACTTGAAGCGTTTACCTATATAAGAGATAAGATTAAAAGCAGAATTAAAGTAAGGTTTAACAGATACTAAAAAATAAAGAACGGCAAGCTAAAATGCTTGCCGTTCTTATTGTTAAATAACGCTATTAAATGTTTTTTTCTTGATTGAAATACCCTTGTTTTTTAAGTTTTGTATAGGTTTGTGCGTAAGCTATGATATAAGCAACTAGAATTAACGAGAAATCAAGTAATGCTATAATTAATATATTGATAATACCGTCAACAGTCGAATATGCAGTTTTAGTTATTTTTGCGTCTGACGATAAAAACTGAACCTTATTATAGGCTTTTGCGTTAACTTTATATTCTTCTATAAGAGTAGCTAAGTCGTTGTGCGTAGCAGTTAATTTATTTTTAATATAAGTTTCAGTTGCTTGGTCAGTATTTTTTGTAAGAGCAAGATTATCTTTATAGCTTTGAGCAATTCCTTGTGCTTTGCTTGCAGAAGCAAGTTTTGCAGAAATAGTCATAAGATTATTATAAAGTTCAAGATAACCTTTGTCGTCAAATACGTAAATGTTACCTTCAGTTACACCAGGAGTAATTGAAGAAAGAGTATTATTATATGCAGTTAAAGCTTCTTCTGCTTGTGATTGTAAAGTAGTATAATAACTAACTTCCGCAGTTTTCTGGCTAATACTCCAATCTATATAATCTTCTAAGCCGTCTTTATTTTCTACACGCTTAGTTATAATAATCTGAGCAAGATTCCTTGTATTATCACTTAAAGATTTTAATTTAGCGACAGTGTCACTTAAACCTCTACCCGTTTCTGCGTTGATAAAATCATTTGCGCTGGGGTGGAGAGACATAACAGAAGAAATGATTTCTATGTAATAGTCGATGTTTGCCGAAAGAGTGTCAGCTACTTGTAAATATTCAGAATTAGCAAGCTCATCGTTGATGTCATATGAATAAGTTTCGTTGGGGAAAGTAGATAAAGCAAATAAATTCAAAAACTCGGTCGTGATGCTGTTGAGTAAATCTTGGTACTGAACGTTAGAAAGTTCGATGTCCTTTGAAGGTGTAAGTGTGACATTAAACGAAGTTGGTAAAAATTCTTCCTCTTCGTTTAATGTTTCGGGAACTACTGCGGTTACCGTAAGATTTTCAGCAATTTTATCAGACAAATCTAATGAAAGCCCAGTGTTATTAAGCGCTTTATTTATGACGTTAGATTTGTTGTAGTTCATGGTAGAAAGCGTAGTATCGGTTGAATTAGTAAAAGATACTGAGGACCTAAAAATTTTAGTATCAGTAAAAGCTTTTACCGTGAAAAGAATAGATGTTGCCAAAATTGCGGTAATTAACATATAAACAATGCCGAGTTTTAGTGCTTTTTTAGCGACTGTAAAGATTTGACCCAGGGTTAAATCATTCTGTTCATAGTTTTGATTAGTCATTGTATTTCTCCTTTATTGAGTACAAACTATATAACAATATTAACATAACATAAATAATTTTGCAATTAAAAACATAAAAAAATTTTTCGTATGAAAATTATTATTAGAACGCAATCTAAATTTTTATAAAAAGGCAAGGTAAAAGTGAAAATGGCTTGACTATTCGTATAAATTGTCTTACAATATAGTAAGAATTGAATGTACATAAAGTTACATAAGGAGAAAACAAATGATTACACACGGCAACAAAATTGAAATTTTGGCAGGTAACTCCAACCGTAAACTCGCAGAAGACGTTGCAAAAGAGTTAGGACTCTCGCTTTCGACTGCGGAAGTAGGTAAATTTTCGGACGGCGAGATTAGCATTACGCTTCCTCAAACCGTAAGGGGTAGAGACGTATTTATTATTCAATCAACGTCAGCGCCCGTAAACGACAATTTAATGGAATTACTTATTATGATTGACGCTTGCAAACGCGCGTCGGCAGGTAGAATTACTGCTGTTATACCTTATTTTGGGTATGCTCGTCAAGACAGAAAAGCTCGCCCTCGCGACCCGATTACAGCAAAACTTGTAGCAGATATTTTACACTCGGCAGGTGCAGACAGAGTAATGACTATGGACCTTCATGCAGCGCAAATTCAAGGTTTCTTTGATATTCCCGTTGACCACCTGTACGGTGCTCCTTTGCTTGCTAAAAACTTCAAAAAGAAAATGGACGAAGATTGGGTTGTCGTATCGCCTGACGTAGGTTCTGTTGGAAGAGCAAGAAACTTTGCATCACGTGTAGACGCATCGATTGCAATCGTGGACAAGCGTCGTCCCAAAGCAAACGCAATTGAAATTATGAACGTAATCGGTGACGTAGAAGGCAAGACTTGTCTTATGGTTGACGATATGATAGATACTGCGGGTACTATTTGTCAAGGTGCGGAAGCGCTTGTTAAAAACGGTGCAAAAGAAGTTTACGCTTGTTGTACACACGGCGTTTTCTCTGGTCCTGCTATGGATAGAATTACAGCGTCGCCCATTAAAGAACTTTTAGTTTTAGATACTATCGATATGCCTGAAAACGTTAAAAACAATCCCAAGATTAAAATCGTATCGGTTGCAAAAGCAGTTGCCAAAGCAATTACAGCGGTTTACTCTGATTCGTCGCTTTCGGCAATTTACGAAGACTAATTTTTGTTACGAAAGAAAAGCCGTTTTAAGATTTAAGACGGCTTTTTTGGTTAAAAATATATGAAACTTATAGTAGGGCTTGGAAATCCCGATAAAAAGTATGAAAATACTTTTCATAATTTAGGATTTATGAGCGTAGACAAAACAGCAAAAATTTTTGGCGTGGAATTTAATAAAACCAAATGTAAAGCTCAAATTGCCGAAACTAAAATCGGCAAAGACAAAATACTTCTTGCTAAACCGCAAACGTATATGAATTTAAGCGGTGAAAGTATAGGAGAGCTTTTGTCGTATTTTAAGATAGACTTAAAAGATTTAATAGTAATTTACGACGATTACGATTTGCCTATGGGGTCACTCCGCATACGTGAAAACGGTTCAGCAGGAACTCATAACGGTATGAGAAACATTGTTAAAGTACTAGGAAGTGGGGAATTTGCCCGAGTACGCGTAGGGTTTAAACCTAAACACCCAACGCAAGTCCCTTTACTAGATATGGTGCTATCGGGAATTAAACCCGAAGACAAAATTTTGTTTGACAAAATGACCACGCTTGCTAGTGACGCTTGCGCAGATTTTGCTAAGGGGTTATCTATACAGCAAATAATGCAAAAATATAATACGAACGCAGAATAATAATCGGTTTAACCGATAAAAATTTTACTCGGTGTTTTATGCTAGAAAAAGTACTATTACTTTCAAAGGGTAATAATTCTGTAAACGAATTTATTACGTCACTCCACCAGGGCATGCCTTCGGTGGCTTTTGGCGTGCCCGAAAGTTTTAAAAGTTTCATATTATCTGTGATAGATTCACAAGTATTATGCGTAGTTAAAGACGCTTTTACTGCCGAAAATTTTAGTAAATCTATACAAGCGTTCTGCAATAAAAAGGTGGTATTTTTACCGCCCAAAGACCAAACTTTATTCATAGCCAAGGCGTTTTCAAAGGACGCAAGTTTTCAAAGAATAATAGCGCTTTCTGAAATTCAAACTGCCGACGTTATACTGGTAACACCGGAAAGCTTAATGCAAAACTACCCTGAAAAAATCAGGAGTATAAAGATAGGAAAAGACCAAGAATTGTCCAGAGAAGAGCTTGTAAAACAGCTTGTTCATTTAGGGTATAGAAGAGAAGAAACCGTAGACGCGAAAGCTTCTTTTGCAGTGCGAGGCGACGTTGTCGACGTATTTCCGATAGACCTTGAAAACCCTGTAAGAATAGATTTTTTCGGCGATTTTATTGAAAACATAAAAACCTTTGACGTGGACACCAGAAAAAATCTGGGCCTTATTGAAAACGTAGAGATATTACAAGCAAACGAGTTTGTCTACGACCAAACTCAGGCAATTGAATATATAAAAGAAATAACCAAAGAGCTACAAAATTGTCCCAAAACTGCGAACAAAAGACTCAGCGTTATTGTTGAAGATTTGACGAGCGCGTTACATTCATTGGATACTGATTATGGGGAAGTTTTTTCTTCGATAGATAAGAGTTGCACTCAAATTTTTAATCTTATAAAAAAAGACGCTATAATTGTTTTTGACGAACCAAAACGCGTATACGATTTGTGTTGTGTTTGCGAGCGCGAATTTGAAGAACGATTTAAAAGCTTATATCAGTCGGGCGAAGTTTTTTCTTTTATGGAAAGAAATTTTAGTTCGGTTGAATTTGTTATCGAAAACTTAAAAAATTACCGTGTCGGTGCTATTCAGTCTTTGTCGACTTCCGTACCTTTTTTCAATCCCTTAAAAACTGTAACTGTGTCAGCGTCGTCTGTTTCAGACTATCATTTAAAGATAGACGAGGCATATTTAGATATAGCAAACTGGTTATATTCAGATTACGCCGTAGTAGTCTGCGCGGGCGACGTTAAAAAAGCAGAAGATTTCTCTTTTGAATTGTCGGGTAAAGGTATAGCGTCGTCAATTAACGGTAAACAATTAAAGGGAGTAAACGTAACGGCTGAAAGCCTGTCCCGTGGGTTTATTTTCCACGAAGAAAAAGTAGTAGTTATAGGCAGGTCGAATTTATTTACAAAACTACCGCAAAAAAGAATAACAAAAAGCAAAAAACAGACTTTTTTTAATGCGCCTGAGACGGGAGACTATTGTGTTCACGAAACTCACGGCGTAGGCAGGGTTTTAGGAAACAAAAAAATATCCACTACCGAAGGGACGAAAGATTACGTTTCGGTAGAATATTATGGCGGGGATATTTTATATATTCCCGTCGAACAAATGGATATTTTAACGAGATATTTAGGCGGTGAAAAACACCCTAAACTTTCAAAAATCGGTGGTAAAGATTTTGAAAGAATAAAAAATTCCGTTAAGGAAAGCATTAAAAAAATGTCTTTCGATTTAAAGAAACTCTATAACGAAAGGCAATCTTTATCAGGACACAGTTTTATAGAATACGACGACCTTACGAGTGCTTTTAACGACGCTTTCGTGTTTGAAGAAACGCCAGACCAGTTAGACGCCGAGCAAGATATAAAAGACGACATGACTTCGGATAAAGTTATGGATAGACTGATATGTGGGGACGTTGGATTCGGTAAAACGGAAGTCGCTTTTCGTGCGGTTTTTAGATGTATCGCTAACGGAAAGCAGTCAGCTTTGCTTGTGCCGACTACAATACTTAGCGAGCAACACTTTAATACAGCGGTGGAAAGATTTAAAAATTTTGGCATAAAAATTGCTTGCCTTAATAGGTTTAGGACGGCAAAACAACAGCGCCAAATTATTGAAATGCTAAATAACGGCGAGATAGATTTTATAATCGGAACACACAGATTGTTAAGTAAAGACGTAAAATTTAAGGACTTAGGACTACTGGTATTAGACGAGGAGCAACGTTTCGGTGTAGAACATAAAGAAAAAATTAAACTGTTAAAGAAAAACGTTGATACGTTGACTCTTACCGCAACCCCTATTCCTAGAACGCTACATATGTCGCTTTCGGGGATAAGGAGTATATCGACAATTAACACTCCACCTAAAAAACGGTTACCCGTTCAAACTTTTGTTACAGAACAAACGGACGCGGTTATAAAAGACGCGATAACCCGTGAAGTGAACAGAGGCGGACAAGTTTTCGTATTATATAACAGGGTGGAAACTATACACAAATTTTCCGAATACGTAAAATCGCTTATACCGAATTTAAGTGTAATTGTTGCACACGGACAAATGGACGAACGCACGTTAGAAAGAAACATCTTAGATTTTTATAACGGAAAAGCAAAAGTTTTAATATCAACAACCATAATAGAAAACGGTATAGATTTACCCAACGCAAACACTCTTATCGTTATAGACGCCGATTATTTAGGGCTTTCGACGTTATATCAGTTAAAAGGCAGAGTAGGAAGAAGCGATAAACTCGCCTACGCATATTTTACCTTTAAGAGAGAAAAGATTTTAAGCCAAACGGCGTACGAACGCTTAAATGCAATTACTGATTTTACAGAGATGGGTAGCGGTATAAAAATTGCTATGCGTGACCTTGAAATAAGAGGTGCGGGTAACATTTTAGGCGCTGAACAGCATGGACATATGGATAAAATCGGGTACGAACTGTATTCAAAATTATTGAAAGAAGAGCTTACGGGTGAAAAATACGTTGCCCCTGAACTTGATATAAGAGTTTCTGCATTTATTCCAGACGACTATATAGAAAGTAACGTTTCACGCATGGACGCGTACAAACAAATCGCGGAAATCACCGACGTAAAAGACGCCGACGATTTTATAAATTTTGCCACCGATACTTACGGAAAAATTCCCGATGAAACCTTAAACTTAGTTGATATTGCGTTAGTAAAAGTATTGGGGAGTAAGATTAAAGCAGTAAAAATAATGGTAAATAAAGACGAAACGAGCTTGTCGTTCGATAGCATTTCAGTTTTTAACGACGAAAAACTCGTAACGGCGATAGAAAATTTTGACGAAGACGTTAAAATTTCGATGGACAACCAGCCAAAAATCAAATTTGCTGCTAAAAACACTCAAAATAATCTTAGTCTTAACACGGTAAAAAGGTTTTTGTTGTCAGTTTAACGAATTTTATTATTAAATAGTAACAAAAAAATGAAAAAACGATTGCAATTTTCATGAGTTTAGTATATACTTTATAAGAATAGAGTAATATTCGCTTTTTTATTTTTATTGTTTTTAATTTTGGGAGAATATATATGAAGAAAAGACTCGTTACCCTTATCGCGCTTATAATGTCGGTATTTATGACCGTAGCGTGTTTAACAGGATGTAATTTAGTGACCTTGGACAGCGAAAGGGATATGAATCAGGTAATAGCAACCGTAAGTATTGACGACGGCGTTAAGACGGAAATTAAGAAAAAGGAAGCAATTATTGCTTACCTTAACTACGGCTATACCTATACCCAATCTTACGGTTACAGTCAATCACAGACGTTTAACCTTATAATTGACGGATTAATTAACGACGAAATTATATTGCAAAACGCAATGAAAGAAATGGACGAGGGCAAAGCGCCCTTTGATGCGCAAGGCTTAATTAACGAAGATTACGCTAAGTGGGACGTTTACAGATATTTAACCGAAGACGAAATTACTGAAAGCGTTTATGAAGCAAGAAAAATCGTTAATGATATGCTTGACGCTTACGACGAATTAAAGACTGATAAGATTAAAAGGGATACGTTAACCGAAACGGTAAGAACTGTTCCTACTAACGCCACAAATAAGGAAGAAGAATTATCTGTCGCAGATAAAAAAGAGTACAACAAGAAAGCTTTTGACGTAAACAGCAGTAAAGAACGTCGCTCTGCGTTTAACACTTTCATCACTTTATTAAAGAATAACGGCTTACTCGGTGAAGGGTACGACGGCACGATTGAATCTACCGATTACTATAAAAACGCTGTTCAATCTTTCTTAGAAGGTGCTGTTACCGGTAAATATACGGATACTTACAACTACTATGAACGTAGCAAAGTAACTTTCGATATCATCAAAAATGCATATGCAGAAAAATACGAAGAACAAAAGAATTGGTCTAACACCGAATTCGTAAACGCTTTGTCTAACTCGTCTGCATCTTCGCCGGTTTTATACAGCGCTTACGGTAAATACGGTTACGTTTACAACCTTTTACTTGGCGTAAACGCTGAACAAGAAAAGGCAATTGCAGAAATTGATGCTAATCTTACAAAAGAAGAAAAAATACAAGCAAGACGAGATATCTTAAAAGATATCACCGCAAAAGACTTACGTTCTTCTTGGATAATTTCGGGTTATGATTTTGACGGTACTAAATTTACAGGCGACTACACCTTTGCAAAAGACCCGTTAAATGCTTTACCGTTTAAGGGTACTGTAAAGGACTTAACCCCCGAAGATACCGCTGATAACAAATACAGTGTAACCAATCTTACAACGTACGGCTTAGACGACTTTATTCTTTTAGTAAACAACTACGTTTACGGTGGGGTTGACCAACAATTAACCTACAAAGTTCCGTCTGGCGCAGTTTATTACGGATTTGACGGAAACGGCACAACCGTTAGCGAATACGATGCAAAAATTCAAGACTTACTGTTCGCTTTCTCAACCGACCCCGGTTCATTAAACACCTACAAAGGTTATGCTATTAAACCCGAAGTAGACGGCGCAAATCAAGAAGAATACGTTACTGAATTCGCAGAAGCAGGCAGAGGTCTACTTGAAGTGGGCGGTAAGAGTTACGCGGTAGTCGGTACTGATTTCGGTTATCACTTTATGTTCTTCTCAGAAGTATTTACTGCAAACTACGGTTTTATCAACTTAGTTGATTATCTTAATAGTCTTTTAGGCGAAACCAAAACAGAAGACTACTGGAAAACTGAGTTTGAAAATATGTTAAAAGACTGGGACGATTACGAAAACAAAGACAGTTATTTATTCTTATTAACTTCGGAATTGTCGACGAGCAAGGTTACTAAGGCTCAAAACATTAGACAAACTAACGTAATCAACCAGTACACTTACGAAAGACCTAGTGTTGAAAAATTTACAAAAACTTATTCGGAACTCGTTGCTGAATAAAATTAATTAAACGAAAAAGGCAAAACGGTTACGTTTTGCCTTTTAATTTGAAATTATGGTAATTTATTTAGACACCGAAACGACGGGACTCAGACCTGGTAAAATTTGCCAACTGTCTTACGTCTTAGAAGACGCTTTCGGTATAAAGGCAAAAAATTTCTATTTTAAAGTCGATTACATAGAACCGTCTGCAAGCGCCGTGCATGGATTGACAAAAGAAAAACTGTTAATCCTATCTAACGGAAGAACTTTCAAAGATAATGCTTTTGAAATTTATTCTGACTTTTCTAACGCAGGCTTAATAATATCGCATAATACTTCGTTCGACTTTTCGTTTTTAAGAGAAGAATTTGATTGCGTAGGGGTTTTATTTAACCCAGTAAACAGTTTTTGTTCTATGAAAAGCGCAGTTTCTGTTTGTAGATTAAAACGTACAAACTCTAATGGATATAAATATCCAAAGCTCTCCGAACTCACGGCGTTTTTAGGAATAACCGATAAAGAAATTTTACTTACTACTCAAACAATTTTTGGCTCAAAATGCGGATATCACGACGCAAGGTTTGATACAACCGCCGTATATCTTGCTTGTTTAAAAGCAAGACAACTTTTTACTGAATTTAAAAATATTAACGATTATATATAAGGTGTTATTATGACGATTGACTTTACTAACGTATTATTGACGGTATTATCGTTAGTTGTGCTTGCCGTCCCCGGATTTTTGATGGCGAAATTAAAAATGTTTCCCGAAAACGCATCTAACGTTTTGTCTACGGTAGTTTTATATTGCTGTCAAACTTTTATCGTGTTTATGAGTTTTCAAAACTACGATTTCAGTCCTGAAATTGGGTTAAATATGTTATGGGTAGGACTTTTAGCTTTTGCAGTTCATTTTATAATGATAGCAATCGTTTCGCTCTTTGTTAAAGGTAAAGACGAAGCAAAAGTAAGATGCGTTCGTTACGGTAGCGTATTCGGTAACTGCGGATATATCGGAATTCCGCTTATAAAAATGTTGTTTGAAGGTACAACTTATCAAGGAGAAGTTCTCATTTATACAGCTATCGTCCTTACCGTTTGGAATATCTTAAACTGGACGGTAGGCGTTTACCTCATCACAAAAGACAAATCTCAAATATCGCCTAAAAAAATTATTTTTAATCCCGTAATAATAGCCGTTCTATTAGGACTTATTTGTTTTGTAACCATACAAAAACCTATCGCAAACGTGGCAACCGAAGGTACGTTTATAGATAACTTACTAGAAAAACTTATGACCAGTTGTAATTATCTTGGTGACGCAGTTACACCGCTTTCTATGGTGGTCGTAGGTATGAGACTTGCTAACGTTAACATGAAACAGTTATTTTTAGATAAATACGCTTATATACAAGTCGCTTTAAAACTTATTGTTATGAGTTTAGTTTGTATGCTTATCGTAGCGTTCTTGCCTGTGGCGGTAACTGTTAAATACGGGCTATTCTTTACCTTATCAATGCCCGCAGCAACAAGTACGGTGTTATTTGCCGTAAAATTTAACGGTGACGGAGATTTCGGTTCTGTTTGCGTATTACTTTCGACCATTTTATCAATAATAACAATACCATTAATGTTTCTATTGTTCAGTCAAGTATTTGGAATAATAATTTAGTATGAAAAATAAAGTATCTCTTTCAGTAAAATCTTTTATAGCAGTTTGCTCAATATTAAGCGTTATAATTGCGTGCTATCACGCAATCGAAGACGGTTATTCGCACTGGGGCAAAAGGCTTTTGTATTTTACAAATCAATCTAATATTTGGATAGGTTTAACGTGTTTATTAGCCGTAATTTTATTGTTATTAAAAAAACGAGACAGTAAATCATATCGTGTTTTAATTATAATAAAATACGTGTTTACTGTTTCTATTACCATCACTTGCTTGATTTTTTGTTGTTTACTAGCGCCGTTTGCTGAAATGGAAAACTACAATGCGTGGAATATTGCAAGCGTATTCGCGCACGTTATTGTACCCATTTTGTCGGTAGTAGATTTTTTTATAGACGATTATAAGATAGTTTTTACCAAAATTCACGCTGTTTACGCTATAATACCGCCGTTATTATATTTTATCTTTTGTATGGTTTTATCGGGCTTAGGTGTAGACTTTGGACGTGGTGAAACGTATCCCTACTTTTTTATGAATTTTAGCACCGAAGCAGGGTTGTTCGGGTTTGTCGGCACGACAAATCCACCGCAAATGGGCACGATTTATTGGTTAGTAGTAATCTTAGGTTTAATTTTAGGTATAAGTTTTTTATATCGCAGAATATTTAATAAACTTAAAACAAAAAAGGAAAAAAATTAATGGAAAATTTTGTTTTTAACACGCCGACAACCGTATATTTTGGTAAGGACACGCACCTAAACGTAGGCGAAATCGTTAAAAATTTAGGTCATACTAAGATAATGATGCAATACGGCAAAGGCAGTATAAAAAATTCTGGTTTATACGACCAAGTAATAAACTCCCTTACTAAAAACGGTATAAGCGTAGTAGATATGGGCGGTGTAGAACCTAACCCTAAGGTGGATTTTGTTAGAAAAGCCATAAAGAAAGCAAAAGAAACGGGGGTTACCATGATACTCGCTGTCGGTGGCGGAAGTGTAATCGATTCAAGCAAATACACGGCGCTAGGCGTAAAAACCGACGCTGACGTTTGGGATATCGCTATGGGCAAAGTTATTCCGACTGTAAGTTTACCCGTCGCTTGTATACTTACTCACTCGGCAGCGGGAAGCGAAATGAGTAATTCTGCGGTTATTACTAACACCGAAGTCAATTTAAAGAAAGGATTTTCAACCGAACTTAATAGGTGTAAGTTTGCAATTCTTAACCCCGAACTTACCTTTACGTTGTCGCCTTATCAGACTGCTTGCGGTATAGTAGATATAATGGCACATACTATGGAAAGATATTTTACTGATTTACCCGAGTGCGAGCCTACCGACAGCATCGCAGAAAGTATATTAAAATCGGTTATAAAAAGTGCGTACGCTGTACTGGAAAACCCTACTGATTACGATGCAAGGGCAACTATTATGTGGGCGTCAAGTTTGTCGCATAACGGTTTAACGGGCGCGGGAAGACTTAATTATCTTGCGGTGCACCAGTTAGAACACGCGTTATCAGGTATTTACGACCGTGTTTCTCACGGCGCAGGTCTAGCAGTTTTGTTTCCTGCTTGGGCAAAGTACGTTTATAAGAAAAACGTTAAACGTTTTGCAAGATTTAGTCGTAACGTTTGGGACGTGGTTGAAACCGACGACGAATTATGCGCGTTTAAGGGTATAGAAAAAATGGAAGAGTTTTTTAAGTTTATTAAAATGCCCGTGAGATTATCCGATTTAGATATAATAGAAGACATTTCAGATTTAATGGCAAAAGAAACGACCTTTAACAACACGAGAACTATAAAAAGTTACGTGGAGTTAGGTCAAAAAGAAATTAAAGAAATATTTGATTTGTGTAAATAACTAAACCTTTTTTGGTGTTTAAATTTAGGTGGCTAATGAAACTCTTATCGCCTGCGGGCAATATGGAAAGCTTAAAAACAGCGGTATATCACGGTGCTGACGAAGTTTATCTCGGGATAAACGATTTTAACGCGCGCAATAATATCGATGGTTTTACTTTGGACAACCTAGAAAATGCGGTGGACTTTGCGCATATTTTTAACGTAAAAGTATACCTTGCAATTAACATACTGTTTACTGACGACGAATTAGAAAAAGCTCTATCAACCGTGATAAAAGCATATAATTTAGGCGTAGACGCTTTTATTGTTCAAGATTTAGGGTTATTACAAATAATCTCTAAAACGTATCCAGAAATCGAACTACACGCCAGTACGCAAATGGGTATACATAACTTAGAAGGGGTAAAATATTTAGAACAATTCGGTGTAAAGAGGGTAGTTCTTGCAAGAGAAACACCGCTTAACGAGATAAAACGCATACGCAAAAATTCCGACGTAGAGATTGAGTATTTTGTTCAAGGCGCGCTTTGTGTATGTTTTTCGGGTAACTGCTATTTAAGTTCAAGATTATTCGGCGAAAGTGGAAACCGTGGACGTTGCAAACAACCGTGTAGATTACCCTACAAATTAAAATTTGGCGGTAAAATCGTTAAAAGCGGTTATCTTTTAAGCGCAAAAGATTTTAATTTGAGTAACCGCTTAAAAGACTTGCAAGATGCAGGTGTTCATTCATTAAAAATAGAAGGCAGGGCAAGAAGAGCTTTTTACGTAGCGACTGCCACGCGTGAATATAAAAACGCTGTTTTAGGTGGACAAGCAAACCAAGAAAACCTTAAACTCGCATTTAACAGAAACTACACCGAAGGATATTTTAACTCTAACGGAGAAATTATTTCTAACGTTCAATCTCATGCGGGCGTATTATTCGGCAAAGTAAATAAAGTTATCAAAGGTAAAAAGTTCAACGAAATATATATTGAGACGAACTTAGAGTTGTATCCTAAATCAGTGCTGAAATTTTACGACGGGGAAAAAGAAATATCTACGCTTACGGCTTACGACGTTAAAAAGATTAAAAACGGGTACGTTGTAACGACAACACAAACGATAAAACAAGGATTAACGGTGCGACTGATTTTAGATTACCAAAAAGAGCAAGCCACGTTAACAGAAACCTTAAAAAAAGACGTTTACCTATATCTTAACGTAAAAATCAACGCCCCAATACTTGCAAAAGTAGAAGTTGACGGTGAAATAGTTACGGTTACGGGAGAAATTTTAGAAAAAGCCAAGAACCAACCTTTAACAAAGCAAGATTTTATAGATAACTTTAACAAACATCAGAACTTTAACGCTAACGTTTATTTTACAGATTTTGACGACGTGTTTATGTCAAAAGGTCAATTAAATGCGTTTAGAAGATTAGTTTATCAAACGGTTGAGCATACGTTGACTGCTAAATATAAGAAAAATCTAACACAAAAACCTATAAAAAAAGAGAAAGCCGTTATAGAGTTTTCTGATTATAAATTTGTTGATGGTTTAGAGTTTAGTGTTAAACAAAAAAACGTAGTGTATTCGCCCGAAACTTACAGTTTAGAAAATGTAACCGCGTTTTTTAATAAAGCAAATGAGCTTAATAAAAATGCTTATCTCGACTTGCCTAACTTTGCTACCGATAAAGACGTAAAATTCTTAAAAGATTTGGTTGATAAAACTGGTATCGGTGTTGTTGCAAATAACTATTACGCCTTAGGTTTTACCGACAATTTAATAATCGGCGCAGGTCTTAACGTTTATAATAACATGACTGCGCATGCGTTAGGTAAACCTTTTATCCGTGCTGAAAATCTTAACGACCGAGAATATCTTTTTCCACATATGACCTTAAAACATTGTCCTATTAAATCACACGTTGGTGGAGACTGCAAAAACTGTAACTATTCTGACGGGTATGAGTACGTGATGGATAGCGGAAAGGTATTAAAACTGAAACGTAAAAAATTAAGTGACTGTACTTTTTATTTAACCGACTAACAAAAAAACACCCTAGTTGCTCTTCCCATAGGGAATTGCAGTAGGGTGATTTTTTATTTTATTTATGGTATTAAGGACGTAAACCCATGCCACCTTCTAAGGTTACCGTTTCACCGTTCATATATTTAAAATCGGGGTTAGCTAGCTGAACGCAAACTCTACCAATTTCTAATTCAGAATCGCCAAAATGTCCGGCAGGGGGCATTTTCACGTTAGCCTTAAATGCTTCGGGATATGCTTTTTCAAAGTTTTCTAGTTGCGTCGTCCACGCCAAAGGACATACGACGTTAGTGTTTATGCCGTCTTTTGCCCACTCGGTTGCAGCAACTCTTGAAAGTCCACGAATTGCTTCCTTTGCAGCGGCGTAAGAACATTGACCGTAGTTACCGAATAACCCTGCTCCCGAGGCAAAGTTAATAATACTTCCCTTAGTTTCTTTTAAGTATGGGTAGCAAGCTTTCATATAATAAAATGTTGCATAAAGCCCAGAATACATAGCAAGATTAAACTGTTCGGTGGTGTGGTCTTGTATAGGTACGCCCGATGCCGATGCTTGCGCATTGTTGATTAGCACGTCAATTCTACCGTATTGTTCTATCGTTTTATCCACTACCATTTTAGCCGTTGCTTCATTGTCTGCATCGTCAGCGATATCTGCTTGGAGTACTAAAACTTTAACGTTGTATAGGCGTTCGAGTTCTTCTTTGGCTTTTTCAAGTTTAGAAAGGTTTCTTCCAGTAATTACGAGATTAGCGCCTTCTTTGGCGTAAGCGGTAGCAATACCGTAACCAATCGAACCGCATCTTCCGTCAGATAGCGTCGCGTAACCTGCACCTGTGATAATAGCCGTTTTCCCTGTTAAGAATCCCATAATTTTCTCCTTATTAAAATATTTTTATAATTTTTCAAAATCTGATGCACCGTGTTTACAAATAGGACAAACAAAATCGTCGGGTAAAACACTGTCGTTATGAAAATATCCGCATATTTTACAAACGTAACCCGATATACTTTGTTTTTTTACGTCGGGTTTAATAAACTTATGATAGTAAGCGTACGTTACGCTAGGTTCTTTATTAAACTTTATCGCTTCTTCTACTTTGCAAATAAACATACCGTGAGTACCTAAATCAATTGACTCACTAACGCTTAAAGATATAACGGAGTTCACGTTTTCTGTAAGATAAATAAGACCGTTTTCGGTTCGGGTGAGGGTAACGTTTTCAAACTTGTTTATCGTCTTACCGCTTTGAAAACCGTAGTGTTTAAACACCTCAAAAGACGTATTTTCAGTAAGGCAGTTGACGTTAAGTATTTTAGAGTTTTTAATCACCTCAAAAGAATAGTTTTCTTTTGAAATACAGACGGCGATAGTAGGAGGAGTACTAGTTAATTGCATAACCGAATTAACTATTAAACCGTTGTCTTTTTTACCGTCGTTGCAGGTTACAACGTATAAACCGTAACCGATATCATAAAGCGTATTTTTATCAATATCTGCCATACACTCTCTCCTTTTTTAAATTATATGTTCAATAATACGTGTTGTCAATATAAAATATAAAATTGGAAATAATTTTTAACTAAACGGATTGTAAAAAGTATTCGGTTATAAGTTCAGGCGTTTGCTTCATTTTGTTTTCGAGCCAATATCGTAACGTTTCTATATAGACGGCGGTTACGTGATTTATCCAAAAATCTTCCGGAACTATTTTGGGTTTCCTGTTCTCAAAATCCGCAATGTGTTTTGTTACTAGTGATTTGACCCCGTTTTTAAAGTATTCTAAAAAAATATCGTTATTCTTACTGGATAAAAGTTTGCCAATATGGTTATCGTTATTCTTTACGTGCAAAAATAAATGCAAAAAAACCGAATCGTGTATATTGCAATCAAACATGTTTAAATGTAATTTTTCATCACTGTTTTCTGAATTAAAAATATGGTCGAAAAGTTCAGTGCATAAATCTCTTAACAAAAAATCTTTGGTTTCAAAATGTGCGTAAAAGGTCGCTCTGCCAACGTTGGCAATCTTTATTATTTCCTCAACAGTAATTTTATTAAAATTTTTTTCTGATAATAAAAAAATTAACGCCTTAAATATTGCATCTTTGGTTTTTCTCTGTCTTCTATCCATTTTTATCTCCATACTTTTTGAAATTTTTGTTCAGTATTGAACGATATTTAAACATTGTATTGTTGTTTTATAAATCTTCTATGATATAATATTATTGAACAAACAGTTCAGTATTAAACTAATTATACTATAAATTCATAAAATGTCAACGGAGAAAACTTAAATGAAAACTGAAAAAAATATTTTAATCGCGTTTGTATTAAACTTAACCTTTTCGGCGATAGAGTTTGTGGGAGGCATTTTAACGGGTAGTATAGCAATAATTTCAGATGCTATACACGATTTTGGCGATGCATTTAGTGTAGGTACTTCGTTTTTTTTAGAAAAGAAAAGTAAAAAGCGCCCCGATTACGATTACACATACGGTTATGCTAGATTTTCAGTCCTAGGCGGTTTAGTTACTATTATAATTCTTCTCGTAGGTTCGGGTTTAGTCATTTATAACGCAGTTATGAGATTTATTAACCCCGTACCGATAAATTATAATGGTATGCTAATTTTAGCAGTTATAGGTATGGTAATAAATTCCCTTGCTACTTATTTTACGCACGGTGGACACTCCATTAACCAGAGAGCTGTTAATCTTCACATGCTCGAAGACGTACTCGGTTGGATAATAATTTTTATAGGCGCGGTTATTATGCGTTTTACAAATTTTTATCTATTAGACCCCATATTATCTATATTAGTAGCAGGTTTTGTTTTATATCATTCGTTAAAGGGCTTAAAAGAGATTACCGATATTTTTCTTATCAAAAAACCTAAAAATATAGACATAGACAAAATAAGAGAACACGTTATGAGTATTGACGATGTTGTAGACGCTCATCATATCCACGTTTGGACCATTGACGGCGAAAACGCTTACGCAACCTTGCACATCGTTTGTACCAAATACAACGAGCATATTAAACACGGCGTAAAGGCAGAATTAAAAGAACACGGTATAGTTCACACGACGGTAGAAATTGAAATAATCGGCGAGAATTGTGAGGAAACCGCGTGTATTGTAGACCACGGCGAGAACGGCGTTCACACTCACGCTCATACCTGCCCACGTCATCACCACCATTAAAAAGAATAATTTATGGTTAAAAATACATAAATAAACGAAAACTCCACATAAATTGTGGAGTTTCCGTTTACTGGCAGGGGTAGATGGATTCGCTTCTTTCGAGCCTCCCGCAAAACAGTTCACTGAACTGTTTTTTCACCTTTCGGTGAATACACAAACCAAGGTTTGCTAGCTCCTAATTCGAATCCATCACTTATTAAACAAAAAACCTAATCCAAACCATATAGGTTTAAATTAGGTTTTAATTGGCAGGGGTAGATGGATTCGAACCAACGAAGTGACGGAGTCAGAGTCCGTTGCCTTACCGCTTGGCGATACCCCTATTTTTTTTAGCCACATTATTGTATCAAATTAAAAAAAGTTTTACAAGCGTTTTTTGTAATGTTTTCCTTTTTAGTTTGATTTTTAATAATTTTTGTGATATCTTATATACTAATAGGAAGAGTAACTTATGACAAAATCGCTCAAAAACAAGTTAATAATTCTTTTTTTGGTCAGTGTGGCTGTGATTTTTCAGTTACAACCTTTTCCTATGCATAAAAACGTCTCGGCACAAACGGCAGAAACTGATAAAGTTTGGATTTTAGACGGTGCGTCTATAAAAATGTCTACAAAAGATTTAAAACTAAGGTTTTACGGGTGTGTTGACTATGAATATTTTACTCAGTATGAAAATGCGGAAGTTGGCGTTATTATTACCGCAACAGACTATCTTCAAGAAGTAAAAGATTTTACTTTTTCTGAACTTGATGAGGCAGGTTTAAGAGTTCTTGCAATTAAATCAGTTACTTTTCAAAACGAACAAACAGCGCCAGAAGACGGTTACCTTTCATATCACTGTGACCTTACCGATATAGTTCCGCAAAATTTGGATAGAGATTTTATTGCTAGACCTTTTATTAGATTTAAAACGGGTGATGATTACAGTTATGAATATGGCTCTTTTGATATAATTAAAAACTCCCGTTCAGTTTACGGACTCGTTCAATATTGGTTAGATAAACCTGAGATTTTTTCTTCTAACCAAATAAATGTCTTGGAACTTCTTTATTATTCAGTAAACGAAAAAACTCCTGATTCTATTGAGTATCAAGAAGATACGGTGACTTTTGTCTACAATGACGTAAAAAGGGGTGTAATAAAACTTAACGGAAATTTAAGCGCCTACGGACAAATAACGGTTAAAATAGATAATCTGGAAATTCAGCCATTATCGGGCGTATATTATGAAGTTTCAAAGTTCAGTGTAGGTAAAACACTTTCTGTAACTTTTACAAAAAATCCCGAAGGCAAGCTTCCTGATAAATTAAAACTTACACACTATCGAGAATACAGAGCACTATAAAAATTATTTAACAGCGTTTATTTAGTTGAATTCTATTAAAATTTATGATAATATATAAACGCTTTAAATGGGGACGTAGCTCAGTTGGTTAGAGCGCCACGTTGACATCGTGGAGGTCATAAGTTCGAGCCTTACCGCCCCCACCAAAAAAAGAACAAGTTTCGAAAGGAGCTTGTTTTTTTTTGGGTGCGGTGAGTGAGTGAATTATCGTTCGGGCGACTTTGAGATGCTTTGATGACGGGCGAGCGCTCCGTAGCGCAAGCGCAGGAGCGTAGTGATGGTATTAATTGCGATTATCTTTTATTTTTTCCCTTGCAATAAATACTTTCATGTGCTATGATATATACGTAATAAATAAGAATTTATAATAAAAACGGAAATTATATTAGGAGAAAGTATGACTTCCTTATTTTTATCACAATCATATAAAGACACTTGGGACGATTATAATAGATCTCTCACTAACGAAAATTTTTCGTGTTGGGACTATATTGTTTTAACAGCTTCTAATGAACATCAAGCCGAAAGTTTTTTAGCACAAATTCGTGAAAGACAACAACAAAACTTATTACCGCCACATACTCGCTTTATAGTCATTCCAGATGAAGATGGTAAACGGGTGGGCAGTGGGGGAGCAACACTTTCTGTTATAAAACGAATAGCAGAGGAGGCTAAAACCACAGATTTTTCAGGTCTTAAAATTTTAGTGGTTCATAGTGGTGGAGATAGTAAGCGTATACCGCAATATAGCGCATTAGGAAAACTGTTTTCGCCTATTCCAAGAGAATTGCCTAACGGTAGAGCGTCTACTCTTTTTGATGAGTTGCTGATTATAATGTCTTCTGCTCCTGCAAGAGTAAGAGAAGGCATGGTTTTGCTTTCTGGCGACGTGTTGTTGCTTTTTAATCCTTTACAAATAGATTATTCGGGCAAAGGTGCTGCGGCAATTTCTTTTAAAGAAAAAGTTGAAACTGGTAAAAACCACGGTGTGTTTTTAAGTGGTGAGGACGGCAACGTCAAAAAATTCTTACATAAACAAAGTGTAGAGACACTTAAAAATCAAGGCGCGACAAACGAAAATGGTAGTATTGATATTGATACGGGTGCAATAATTTTCTCATCTGAAATTCTAAAATCTCTGTTTTCGCTTATTTCGACTGATAATAAGTTTGATGCTAAGAAGTATAAAAGTTTAGTTAACGACAATGTAAGACTTTCTCTTTATGGTGATTTCTTATATCCTTTGGCAACAGATAGTACGCTGTCAGAATTCTATAAGGAAAAACCGGAGGGAGAATTTTCAAAAGAACTTAAAGATGCGCGTAAAAAAATTTGGCATGCACTTAACGAGTTCAAAATAAAACTTATACGCATAGCTCCGGCGAAGTTTATTCATTTTGGCACAACTAACGAAGTTATGTCGCTTATGTGTAATGGCGTAAAAGATTACAGTTATCTTGATTGGTCTAATAGGGTAAACAGTTCGATTGAAAATCAAACAGCAGGTTACAATAGTGTACTTTCAGGTAGGGCAAAGATAGGCATAAATTGCTACTTAGAGGTAAGCTACGTGCATCACGATGCTAAGGTTGGGGATAATTGCTTTATTTCATACATTGATGTAAAAGACGTCGAAATCCCATCCAATGTTGTTTTGCACGGATTAAAACTAGAAAATGGCAGTTTTGTTGCGCGGATTTTTGGGATTAATGATAATCCTAAAAACAGTTTAGAAGATAACTGTTCTTTTTTAACAACAACTCTACAACAGTTCATGAAGATAAATGGTTTAACAGAAAAGGACCTTTGGGACGATAAACCGTATACTTTATGGAATGCTAAATTGTATTCTGAAAAACCGACAATATCGGAGGCGCTACATTCAGCACTTAATGTCTATCGCATGGCTAATGGAGAAGGTGATGTAAAAGAATTTAGAAATACAGAACGCAAGTCTTTGTGCGCAGGGTTTAACGAGGCAGATTCGACTGCTCTTATCGACTGGAATAATCGTATGGAAGAACTTGTTCATATGGACGGAATAGTAAAACTTATTAGGTCAAAAACTCCAGCAACGCAGGCTAAGAATCTAATACACGGTAAACCTTTAACAAAAATACAAAAGGAGTGGCTTGAAAGACGTTTAAAAACTGCAAGTTTTTCTGAGGCAATGCGATTGCGATACTATATCGGTGTGGCAATTGGGGGAAGTGAAGGCGATAAATATTTGGCAGATTGCTTTAAATATATTTCTCAAACAATATTAAAAAATACATTAGATGATTTAAAATACAACGATAAATGCACAATTGTTAAGGATAAGCACTCTGTAAAATTACCATTAAGAGTAAATCTTGGTGGCGGTTGGAGTGATACACCGCCTTTCTGTTGTGAAAATGGGGGAACAGTATTAAATGCTGCGATAACCCTAAATGGCGAAAAACCAGTAGAAGTTAGACTTGAAAAAATAAAAGAACTAAAAATAGTGTTTGATAGTCGAGACATGGATGTTCACGGTGAATTTACGGACATTAAAGAACTACAAAAAACTGGCGACCCATTTGACCCATTCGCTTTACAAAAAGCGGGACTGCTTGCTTGTGGTGTAATACCTAAAAAAGGCGGAAATTTAAAACAAATTTTAGAACGCTTAGGTGGCGGGTTTATAATGCATAGCGAGGTTACTAATGTACCCAAGGGAAGCGGACTTGGAACATCGTCAATACTTTCCGCAGCTTGTGTTAAAGCAATTTTTGAGTTTATGGGAATAGACCACACCGAAGAGGACTTATACTCACATGTTCTGTGTATGGAGCAAATAATGTCTACTGGCGGTGGTTGGCAGGATCAAGTTGGAGGGGTAACAAACGGCATAAAATATATTACCAGTAAACCTGGATTAAACCAAAAACTTAAAGTAACTCACGTAGAAATTGCCCCTGAAACTCTAAAAGAGTTAAACGATAGGTTTGTATTAATTTATACAGGTCAACGTAGACTTGCAAGAAATCTTTTAAGAGACGTTGTTGGTAGGTATGTCGGTAATATCCCTGAGTCTTTGCACGCATTACAGGAAGTTCAAAAAACGGCTGTATTGATGAAATTTGAGTTAGAACGCGGTAATGTGGATGGTTTTGCAAAGCTTTTAAATGAACATTGGGATTTGTCTAAAAAAATTGACGCAGGCAGCACTAACACTTTAATAGACCAGATATTTGTTTCAATCGAAGAATATGTTGACGGGAAACTGGTTGTTGGTGCAGGTGGTGGTGGATTTTTACAAGCTATACTTAAAAAAGGCGTAGACAAGCAAGATGTCAAAAATAGATTAAAAGAAGTTTTTCAAGACAGTAGTATAGACGTTTGGGATTCCCAACTTATATAAAAGGAGAGAATATGCTAAATAATATAAATAAATTTTTGACTGGCGATATCTTAAAAATCTTATGTGATATGGGGCATGGTGACAGTATAGTTATTGCAGATGCTAATTTCCCTGCCGATACTTGTGCTAAGAGACTTATCAGACTGCCCGCTGTAAACGCTTCGCAACTTATTGAAGCTATCAAAGACTTGTTTCCGCTAGATATAGCTTATTCTGATTACGCAGTTTCAGTAATGGATTTGACTGACGGTGACAAGAAGAAAGGTCTGCCTGAGCCTGAGGCGTGGAAGGATGTAAAAAACGTTTTAAAAAAACAATATCCAAAGTTAGAGTTTGGTAAAATTCAACGTTTTGATTTTTATGAACAAGCTAAAAAATCTTACGCTGTGATTGCCACTGGCGAAGAAAGAATTTACGGCAACTTTATTTTGGTCAAAGGTTGTGTGCTATAAAACTTAATGGTAAGGTGAAATTATGAATTACGTTATAGAGAATCAATTTTTGCGTGTGGAAGTAGACTCGTTCGGCGCAGAATTGCAATCGGTTAAAGGGGGAAAAAGCGGTTTTGAATACTTGTGGCAGGGGAGCCCCGACTTATGGCGTAACAAGGCAACCATAATATTTCCTATTTGTGGCAGATTGTATAATGGAAAATATTATCACGACGGCAAAACCTTTGAAATGGGTTTGCACGGAATAGCAAGGCACTATAATTTTGGTTTAAAAGAAAAATTCGACGATAAAATAACACTAGTATTAAAATCTACTGAACAAATAAAAAGCGACTATCCGTTCGATTTTGAATTATTAGTAAGTTATATTTTAAGCGGAAATACCGTACGCACGGAATTTACCGTAAAAAATCTTTCTAACACGGTTATGCCGTTCTCGGTTGGTGGACATCCTGGTTTTAACGTACCGTTTGTTGATGGCGAAAATTTTGAAGATTATTACGTTCAGTTCGACAATAAAACGGAATTTGATTATTTGCTATTTACCGAAAACAAACTTTGTTCTGGTGAAACGGCAAAATTAAAAACTGATAACGGTAAAATTGCTTTAAGACACGACCTGTTTGATAACGACGCTATTTTCATGTTAGATGACGAGAACAGTGTTACGTTAAAATCCAACAAAAATAACCGTTCTATAAAAGTAAGCTATAAAGATATGACGCATTTAGGGTTATGGCATACGCCACTAACCAAAGCACCATTTGTATGTATTGAACCGTGGCACGGTTCACCTGCAATCGACGGTAAAATGGAAAATTTCTACGATAAAGCCGATATGATACTACTAGAAGTTGGTGGAACAAAAACTATTGGCTTTGAAATAGCTATCACAGAGTAAAAATGCTTAAAATTAAAGAGAAGAACTTTTAACAAAGTTCTTCTCTTTTGTTTTTGATTGAATTTAAAAATTTTAGGCAAACAAAAAGCCCACCGTAGGTTTACGGTGACTTTTCATTTCCGAGTAAATCCTAGGTGGGCAATTAGTCTTCTTGTGGTTTTGCTTTTTCTTCTTCGAACGCGTTGAGAATAACTTTAATGAGTTCTTCTCTTACTTCGGTCTTAATGGGATGGGCTATGTCTTTATATTCGCCGTCAGCGGTTTTTCTGCTGGGCATAGCGATAAAATAGCCTTCGTTTCCTTCGATAACTTTAATGTCGTGAACCACGAAACAGTCATCGAAAGTAACCGAAGCAACTGCTTTGAGTTTTGTGTCGTTTTTTCTCACGATACGAACTCTTACGTCAGAAATATTCATGTTCGTCACCTTCCTTAAAATATATTATGTATATTTTAACATAGAAAATAATCATTTTCAATATATTTTTTAAAAAAAATGTAACTTTTTTAATAAAAAATGCAAAAAAATACGCCTTTTTTCATATTTATGTAAAGATGAATAAAAATTTTAATATTCAAAATTACAAAAAAATACACTTTGTTGGAATAGGCGGAATATCGTTAAGCGCGCTTGCAAAATATTGCTTGTTGCGGGGCGTAAGCGTTTCTGGAAGTGACGTAAAGACTTCCGACGTTACTGACGAGTTGAAAATACTTGGCGCGAAGATTTATCTAGGACATCATGGTTTAAGCGTAATAGGTAAAGACTTAGTGGTTTATACGTCTGCTGTTGACCTAAACAGCCCTGAACTTGTAATGGCAAAACAGCGTGGAATTTCTGTAATGGGTCGAGCAGAGTTTTTGGCAAATATTTTAGACGGATATAAAACTCGTATAGCAGTAGCTGGAAGTCACGGCAAAACTACGACGACTGCGATGCTAAGTGAAATACTTATCACCGCAAAACTTAATCCCACGGTTTTTTTAGGCGGTGAATATGAAAAATTCGGCAATTTTAGAAACGGTGGTAAAAAATACGTGGTAACGGAAGCGTGCGAATATAAAAAAAATTTTTTAAAAATTCCGCATGATTCTAGTATAGTTTTGAACGTTGATGACGACCATTTAGACAGTTATTCAAATATGGATGATATGATTAATTGTTTTAATAGGTTTTTAGGCGATGGCTTAGCACTTATAAATGCCGACGACCCTAACGCAAGCAAACTTTTTAACAGAGCGATAGCAACCTTTGGAATAAAAAATACGGCGACTTTTAACGCTAAGAATTTGAGAGCTGGTAAAAGTGGATATTCATTTGACTTTTACGCTTATCAAAAGAAAATAGGCAATATTAAGCTTAACGTATTAGGCAGACACAACGTGTTTAACGCATTAGCTTCCGCTGGTATAGCGTATTTATACGGAATAAAGTTTTCTGTTATTAAAAAAGCATTGTTTGAGTTTAGTGGAGTAAAGCGCCGTAACGAATATTTGGGTAAAATTGGCACGGCAAAAATATACGCTGATTACGCGCATCATCCCACAGAGATAAAAGCAACTCTCGAAATGAATAAGCCTAACTCAGAAACACTCGTAATTTTTCAACCGCACACTTATTCACGCACAAAAATACTTATGCAGGATTTTGTGGAAGTTCTCAAAATTTCAGATAGTCTCGCAGTTTATAAGACTTATTCAGCAAGAGAAAATTTCGACCCTAACGCAAGCGCCGAAAAATTAAACGAAAACTTAAAACAAGCAGGCGCAAACACTTTCTATATAGATGATTTTAATAACTTAATGGATACGATTTTAGATTGTTCAAGTAAAAAGTTTGAAAAAATAATTGTTTTAGGCGCAGGGGATATTTACGACGACGTAAGAACAATAATTTCAAAATATAATTCAACTAAAAAAATTTTATAAAGAGAGTAAAATAAGTTTGCATAAAAGAGAAAAATAGTGTATCATATAAGTGTAATTTACAATAGGAGAGTTTGTGCTTTATGGTACAGAAAAAGAGAAAAATTGCAATTTTAGGCACGGGTAACGTAGGCGCTACCATCGCGTACAACTTGGTTGTTCAAGGAGTTTGCTCGGAAATTGTTTTAGTTGATATTAACAAGGAAAAGGCAGAAGGCGAGGCGTTGGACCTTTCTCAATGTGCGGCGTGCTGTCCTTCGGTAAAAGTATGGAGTGGTGAATATGCTGACGTGGCGGGTTCCGACTTTGTGGTAGTAACTTTCGGTGTAGGCAGAAAACCCGGACAAACTAGACTAGACCTTGCAGCTATTAATATAGGTATTTTAAAAAGCGTTATCGGTGACGTTGCAAAAATCGCTCCCGAAGCCCTTTATATAGTAGTTTCAAACCCCGTAGACGTTTTGACGTACGTTACTATGATGGATACTTGCCTTGATAAAAGCCAAGTAATCGGTACTGGTACATTACTTGACAGTAACAGACTTCAACAAGCAGTTGCAGAATACTGTAAAGTTGACGTTTCTAACGTTACTGCATACGTTTTCGGTGAACACGGTGACGCTTGTATGGCTCCTTGGAGCTTATGTACCGTTTGCGGTATGCCTATTAGAGAATACTGCACCAAGATTATGGGTGTGAAGAAGGAACAATTAGAAGAAGAACTTCAAAACATTTATAGCGGTATGGTTGCAGCAGGTTCTAAGGTTATAAAAGCAAAAGGCGCAACGTTTTATGCTATTGCTTCGTCTACCGTTCAACTCATTAAAGCTCTTGCTTCTGATACTGAAACTATTTTACCGCTCGCTACTTATCTTGACGGCGAATACGGTGCAAAAGACCTTTGTACCGGTGTTCTTTGTAAGGTAGGAGGTTGTGGATTTAAGTCTATCGTGGAAGTACCTCTTCCCGAAGATGAAATGAAGTTATTCTCTGAAAAACTCGCATCGCTAGACAATACTTTCAACACATTAGGCGTAAGGAAATAATCAATTTTTACTAAATATCCTTTATAAAAGGGAGAGTTAACGCTTGATTAAAAGCGTCCGAAACGTCGTCATTACGGTTATACCCGACGTTTTGGGGTTACAAAGTAATTTAGCAAGACTTTTATCGTAAAGATTTACGCTAAAAGTCTTTTAAATTTTTTAGGAGGAAAAAATGAAACTTTTCGTACTTATCGTCTTTATTTTGGTATACGTTTTGATTTTAGCGTTTCCGAAATACAAGGTGTTCTCAGCAGGTGGCGCTGCTCTGTTAAGCGCGGGTGGAGTGTTAATTGCAGGCGTATCGACGTTTAGCGTTGCGTTGTCGTCGATTAATTACAACGTAATACTTATGCTTTTAGGTGTAATGCTTACCGTAGGCTTGTTCTCTGAATCGGGTATGCCCAATAGACTTGCTGACAAACTTATGTCTAAAATACCTAACGCCTTATCAGCAGTTATAATTATTTGTATATTAAGCGGTTTGGTTTCGGCGCTTATAGATAATGTTGCTACCGTATTAATGCTTGCTCCTATCGGCATGGCGCTGGCTAAAAAAGCAGAAATTTCGCCTGTGCCCGTTATTATCGGTATTGCCGTATCTTCTAATCTTCAAGGTGCGGCAACTCTTGTCGGCGATACTACGTCAATTATGCTCGGCGATTATGCGGGTATGAGTTTTATGGACTTCTTCTTTTTAGACGGAAAAATTTCTATTTTCTGGGCTGTGGAACTCGGAATGCTTTTAACTATTCCCGTACTATATTTTATTTTTAGATAAGCAAATAAAAGAATTAGTATTACGTCCGAATATATTCCTGTAACCTCATACGTTCCAACTATATTACTATTACTTAATATCGTGCTTTTAATAGCAACTTCTTTTATAGACAAAAAGCCCGATATTACCAACGGTATTATATGTATGGTCATAGGTATAATAGGTTTTGTATTCTATACCGTAAAACTTAAAACCAAAGTAGTTGAAACGGCTAAGAAACATATAGACTACGAAACGATATTATTTCTTTTAAGCTTATTTGTTCTAATATTTGCCGTAGAACAAGTAGGAATTATAGCTGATATCAGCAAATTCTTTGCTAAAATCGGTAGTTCAAACGTATTTTTACTTTATACTCTCATTGTAGTCGGTTCAGTTTTTATCTCAGCATTTATCGATAATATTCCGTACGTTGCTACAATGCTACCAGTTATCTCGTCGCTGTGTGTAAGTTTACCTGGCGTTTCGCCATATTTACTGTATTTTGGACTTTTAATTGGCGCAACCTTAGGTGGTAACATTACTCCTGTGGGTGCATCAGCTAATGTTGTGGGCATAGGTATTTTAAGAAAAGAAGGCTACAATGTAACCAACAAAGACTTCTTTAAAATCGGAATACCTTTTACGCTTGTTGCAGTACTTGGCGGTTACGTGCTAACCTATCTCGTTTGGGGGTTATAAGATTTATAAGACAAAAAACGCTTTATCATCTGATGATAAAGCGTTCTTTTTAATATTTAACTATTTTAATAAATTTCTACGCCTGAGGGAGAGAACATAAAAATATTCTTTTCCATTTCGTAAACGCCACCGTTTAACGCGTAAACAGCGCCCGATAGCATATCCAAAATCCTAATCGCAGTTTCGGTTTTTAACTGCGTTAGATGAACGATAGCCGTTTTATTTGCTTTTAAACAGTCGATAATAATTTCTACGTCCCTATAAGAAGTAGGTGAGAATATGGAAACGGGACCTTTTTTTTGCATATCGTTATGAATTGGCGTTTCTTCGCTTACTCTTGCGTTTATTCTTTCTGATTTTGTTTCTTTACCGAATAAATCAAACAATCCCATTTAACTCATCTCCGTAATTTCTTTTGCCGAATATAAGACTGCCTATGCGGATAACGTTAGCGCCGTTATCGATTGCAATTTTATAATCAGAACTCATACCTACTGAAAGGTACTCAATATTTTTATCTTGTTGTTTTATTATATCATAAATCTCGCGCATTTTCAAGACGAGATTTTTTAACAATTTTTGGTCGTCTGTTTTAGGCAACATAGCCATTAAGCCTTTAACCCTAATACCGTCAAGAATTTTTACAGTGTTGTAAAATTCAATGGCGGTTTCTGGAGTGGTACCGCTTTTAGAAAGTTCACCGCCTACGTTAACTTCAAGTAAGACGTCTTGGGTAACTTGACCATTTACAGCAACTCGTGATATTTCCTTAGCAAGTTTAATGCTGTCTACCGAGTGAATAAGGTTGACCTTTCCCACTAAATATTTAACTTTATTCGTCTGTAAATGCCCGATAAAATGTTGAGTTGCGCCAACTATATAGTCGGCTTTTTCTCTAAATTCCTGAACTCTGTTTTCGGCAACGACCTGTAATCCGTTTTGTATTGCAATATTAATCGTGTCAGCGTCCATAGTTTTAGTAGCGCCGACTAAGATTACTTTTTCGCCAAAACAATTGCCGTCTTTAATTTCAGATAAAATTTTATCGAGATTTTCTTTTATAAACATTACTTACCGCTTAACATATCGGCCATATTATACAAACCGTTTTTCTTGCCATATATAAACTTAGAAGCTTTCACAGCACCAAAAGCAAAAACTTTTCTGTCGGACGCGTGGTGCGACAAGGTAATAACTTCGTCAGAACCTGCAAAAATTACGTCATGCTCGCCAACGATATTGCCACCGCGTACAGCGTGAATACCTATTTCGTTAGCGTCGCGCTTACCAACGATACCTTCTCTACCGTAAACGTAGAATTTGTCGTTGTCTACTTCTTTTACTGCGTCGGCAAGCATAAGCGCAGTACCGCTCGGAGCGTGTACTTTTTGGTTATGGTGTTTTTCGATTATTTCCACGTCAAAACCCGTAAGGTTTTTAACTGCTGTTTTAACCAGTTCTACTAAAACGTTAACGCCGAGCGACATATTAGCAGAACGGAATATAGCGTTATTTTCACTTGCTTTATCTATTTTATCTAAGTCTTCTTGCGTATAACCAGTAGAGCAAAGGACTGCGTTTGCGCCCGTCTTAGATATAAATGCTAATATACCGTCTAATGCTTTGGGCGAAGAAAAATCGATAACTACGTCTACTGGTTGGGTTACCTTGCTAAAATCGTCGTAAACGGGTATAGAACCGCTTAAATCTTCAACCTTGTCCACACCGCAAACAGCGGTAACTTCGGGGTCGTCTTTAATTGCCGATAACACGTTAACGCCCATTTTACCGAGCGCACCGCTTATAAGAATTTTAATCATAATTTATTCCTTAATCTTAAATCCGAAATTCTTTAATATTTTTCTCATCTCTACCTGATGTTCGTCTTCGAGTTCTGTTAAAGGTGCTCTTAACGTGCCTTTACCAAACCCAATAAATTCCATAGCCTTTTTAACGGGGATAGGATTGACTTCGCAAAACATTACGTCGATAAGAGGAAGAAGTCTTTCTTGTAAAAGAACGGCTTCTTGGTTTTTCCCAGCAAAATAAAGTTTTGCAACGTCGCTGACTTCTCTGGGCGCTACGTTGCTCGCAACCGAGATTAGTCCCATAGAACCGATTGAAAGCATTGCAAGATTTAAGTTGTCGTCGCCCGAATATAAAGCCGTCTTTCCGCGAATAAGTCTTGCAGTTTCGCAAATTTGTTCCATATTACCGCAAGCTTCTTTGATACCGCCTATGTTTTTATGTTCAGCGATTTCTGCCATAGTGGTCGGTAAAATATTAACGCCTGTTCTTGCGGGAACGTTATAGCAAAGTACGGGAATATCAACGTTATTACAAACGTCGTTATAATATTTTACTAAACCCTTTTGAGTGCATTTATTGTAGTAGGGAGTAATAACCAAAAGACCGTCTGCACCAACTTTTTGTGCTAACTGACTTTTTTCAATAGCGTGTTTAGTGCAATTACTACCAGAACCCAAAATGTACTTTACGCGTCCTGCGATTTTTTCATAGCAGAATTTTGCAATTCCTTCGTATTCTTCGTCGGTGATGGTGGGAGCCTCGCCGGTTGTACCTAATATACAAAGGGCTTCTATGCCGTTAGAAATTTGGTATTCTATTTGCTTTTCCAAAGCGGTGTAATCAATGCCGTCCTCGGTAAAGGGTGTTATCATTGCGGTACAAGTACCGCGGAAAATAGTCTTATTCATATAATTCCTTAAATTTAACCGTTATATTGATTTTTTACTGCACCGAGTTCAATTGCCTTTTCAGCAATTTGCACGGCGTTGGTTGCTGCGCCTTTTCTTATGTTGTCCGCAACTACCCACATATTAATACCACTTGATACCGTTTCGTCAAGTCTTAATCTGCCGACGAAAACTTCGTCTTTATTTTCTGCGGTAATAGCCATAGGATAAACGTTATTTTTTACGTCGTCTTGTAAAACAATACCCTTGGTTGATGCAAGAACTTCTTTAACTTCTTCTAACGTGCAGGGCTTTTCAAACTCAACGTTAATCGATTCGCTGTGTCCGTAGTAAACGGGAACACGTACGCAAGTTGCGGTAATTTTCATATCCCAGTCGCCTAAGATTTTCTTAGTTTCAAAAATCATTTTGTCTTCTTCTTTTGTGTAGCCGTTGTCCATAAACACGTCGATGTGTGGAATACAGTTGCCAAAGATTGGGTAGGGGAACTTTTGAGGTGCTTCACCACAAATGCCACCTTTTAAGTCGTTAAAACCTTTAACGCCTGCGCCAGATACTGCCTGATACGTAGAATATACGATACGTTTAATCTTAAATTTTTCGTGCAATGGTTTTAAAGCAACTACTGCTTGAATAGTCGAGCAGTTAGGGTTAGCTATAATATTTTTATGATTTAGAATATCGCTAGCGTTACATTCAGGAACTACTAACGGAACGTTTTCGTCCCTTCTCCAAGCGCTTGAATTATCAATTACTAAAATACCGTGACTTGCAAAAATAGGGGCAAACTCCTTACTGGTGTCGCCACCTGCTGAGAAAAGCGCGATGTCTATATTTTTTCCTTCAAGGTTTTCTTCTTTTAATTCTATGACGGTATGAGGTTTTCCCATAAAGTCGATAACCGAGCCAGCCGACTTTTTAGATGCGAAAAGATAATAATTTTCTACTGGTAAATTACGTTCGGTCAATACTTCTAAAAACTTTCTTCCTACCATGCCGGTTGCGCCGACAACTGCTACGTTGTATTTTTTCATATACATTCTCCAAAAAAATATATATTTAGTTTAACAAAATTACTGATAAATGTAAAGTTTTTTTAATCAATATGCCGTTTTTATTTGTAAAATTTGCTGTTTTGTTATACACTATATTTGTATAAATTTACGTTACGTAAGGTGAAATATGGCAAAGAAAGGTTTCAAGCGTTTTATTAATAGATTGGTAGAGGGAAAAGAAAAGTCGGAAGACTTTGCAAGAGCAAGTCTTCCCTCTAACAGATGGGAACTTTTTTGGGATATTTTTAAAGGCAGATTCGGTAGATTGTTTTTAATCAATATCTTGATGCTTTTATTTTTTGTTCCTACGATTTTACTTTTTCTGTTTCGTTATTTAAATATCAGCGCGTATGGTATGAGTTATCCATTTGGACAAGCGTTCGGTGTTGGATTTATGGCGCCCGACTCGTTAGTAGGCATGTCTGAAAATATAGTATTTAACGTAAACTCGTCTGTATACTTGCTTTTTCCGATTGCTATGATGATAGCGTCAATCGGTCTAAGTGGCGGTGCGTACGTTATAAGAAACTTGGTTTGGACGGAAGGTACTTTCATTTCTAACGATTTTTGGCGTGGAATTACTAAAAATTATAAGAAAGTTTTTGTAATTACGTTAATGTTTTCGCTTATGTTCTACTTAACTTTTAGCGTTACAGCATTGTTTGACCAAATGTCTGTAAACGGAACTATGAACTCAACTGTCCTAACAATTTTTAAAATTATAGCTTACTTTGTTTTTGGTTATTTCTCGGTTATGACCATGCACATGATAACGATGACGGTTACGTACGACTACGGTATTATGGCGTTGCTTAAAAACTCGTTTTTATTTACTGTTGGGCTCTTTCCACAGAACTTGTTTTTTGGGTTTTTAATTATTTTACCTTTCTTATTAGCAACGCTAGGCGGAATTTTAACTATAATTTTTATTTTGGCAATTTTAGTCGTCGGGTTTTCGTACGCAATGCTTATTTGGACTAATTTTTCTCAATGGGCTTACGACGGATTTATAAATGAAAAAATAGGCGCTAAAAAGAGAAGAGGTATTTACGAGAAATCGAGTACCGACCCAAGAAAACAAAACATTGAAAAATACAAAAAACAAATGGAATATGCAAGACAGTCTGCGCTCAGTTCCCGTCCTATTAAACCTATCACGGACGAAGAGTTGCAACTTGCTGAACTTCCGACTATGTTTAACAGAAAAGATATTGAAAAACTTAACGAAAGCAGACAAGCTATCGTTGAAGATAATAAGCGTTACGTAGAGGAACACTCTAAACAGCTGGAAGAAAAACTCTATGCAGACAAAACCAAAGAACAGTTGGAAAAAGAACGTCAAGAACGCATTGAAAGAGCTAAAAAAGAGCTTTTAAAACGCAAGAAAAAATAATAAATTAAGGCAAAGACACCATCATTTTGGTGTCTTTGCTAAAATTAAAAGGCATATTATGGCTAACAAATTATTGAAAGGTTTAATTTTTAATAATGAAATATCTTTATCGGTTTTAGATACTACCGATATGGTAAACCGCGCCATAAAAATACATAACCTTACACCTGTAACGGCAGCGGCTTTCGGTAGGACTATCACTGCATGTGCGTTTATGGCAAGTGGATTAAAGAACCAAAAAGACAAGCTTTCCGTAACGGTTGTAGGCGACGGACCTATTGGTAAAATTACAGTGTGCGGTAACGGTGATTTATATATGCGTGGTTACGTGGACAATCCTAACGTAGATTTACCGTTAAAACCCAACGGAAAATTAGACGTATCGGGCGCAGTCGGTACTAACGGAAGAATTACGGTAATTAAGAGCATGGGGCTAAAAGAACAGTATTCGGGTAGTGCAAAAATTGTGAGCGGTGAAATAGCCGAAGATTTTACTTCGTATTATGCTTTAAGCGAACAGCAACCGACCGCTATGGCTCTCGGTGTAAAAATAGGCAGAACGGGTAAATGTATCGGCGCAGGTGGTATTATTTTGCAACCGCTACCTTTTGCCAGCGAACAGTCGTTGTCAAAAGCCGAAGCTCTTATGAACGGTTTTTCTAACGTTTCAAGTTTAGTAGAAACTCTAAAAGCCGACGGTATAGTAAAAGAATACTTTCCCGATGCGATAATTAACGAATACACACCTAAGTACAAGTGTATGTGTTCGAGAAATTATCTTAAAGGCATAATTATGTCTTTGGGGAAAAAAGAAATCGACGAAATACACGAAAAAGAACAAAAGATAGAAGTAAAGTGTGAATTTTGCGGTAAAAATTACGTGTTTACCAAAGAAGATACCGATAAGTTGTTTTAGTATGCAAGAAAAAGTAATACAATTTCCATTGAATTCAACTCAATATCTTTCTCTTGCTGAAAAACTTAACCAAGAAGGAAAACACTTAGACGCGTTAGGTTTTTTATTTACGGCATATAAGTACAACCCCAAAGACTATAAAATAATTTCTGAGATTGCCGATACTTACGCCGATATGGGACTTAGCGATTATTCTAATAAGTTTTGGTTTAAGTATCTTGACGTAGCACCTGAAAGCAAAGCGTCCGTTGCATACGAAGAACTAGGTATAAATTATTTTTATTTAGACAACTTGTGGGCGTCCAGTTATTATTTTCATCTAAAAGTTAGTACGGACGGATACATTTCAAGAGATACGTTAAGCGAAGACATTATAGAATTTTTAAACGAAAGATTGGATAAACGTTCGCTATATCACATAGCGTATCCTTTTGACCGTGCAGATTTTTCGGTAAAAGTTAAAGCGGGCAAACGCGCGTTTTCGGCGGGAGATTTTCGTTCGTCGAATAAGATTTTACAGTCTATTCCGTCGGAGTGCATAGATGAAGACGCAAGCGGTGACTTAACCGTTGGATATCTAATGTGCAAGCAAGAGGAAAAGGCGATAGAGGCTTGCAAAGAATCTTTACGCGTTCACGGGGAAAACGTTACGGCGTACTGTAATCTTTCTACAATTTACTACACGCTAGATGATAAAGAAAAAAGTAAATATTACTATAAAAAAGCCTTGTCTTTAAGGCGAAAAGACAAAGATGACGAATATAAACTTTTATCATGCGCTATCGGTCAAAACGATTATTTCATCGCAAAAGACTGCGTGAGTGTAATACTAAAAGACCGCGAAAACGACTCTATGATGTGGTTTATTTTAGGTGTTGCAAACGCTAATCTTTTTAACTTTGAGGGTGCGGTAAAGGCTTTTAAAACAGCATACAGGATAAATCCCGACGATGAAATCAGTTTTTTTTACGCCAATCGTTTGGAAAGATTAATAGAGGACGGAAGAAACGCGGATAAAATTTTGCCGATAAGTTTTGAAAAAGAGTACCCTAAAAATATTGTAAGAAATAATAAAAAATTCTTAAAAGAAATTAAAATAGAAGACGCGTCCGATATAATAAAAAGTGGTAAAAATCGCGAAAAACTTCTGTGGGGAGTAAAATTCGGCGACGAAAAGACCGTTCAGAAATGTTGTGCTATAATTTGTCTTTCTGAACACAGACCGTCGGAAAAAATTCTCTTAAACCTTTTGCTTGACCCCGAGTTTCCAGAAGAAAAAAAACGACGTATAGTGTTTACGCTTTTGGTCTGTGGTAGAAAAAGCAAGTTCGGTATAGTGTGCGACAACTGTTATCTTCCTATAAAGACGAGAAAAACTTTATTTTCAAACGAAAATGACGGTATGATTTTTAATACTGCTTACGCTTTGACAGTTTCAAAAGCAGTGTTTATAGGTATAGATGACGTTGAAAAAATAGTTTTTAAGGCAAACAAAATTTACAAAAAATACGGTAAAATAATTTTGGCGGGTAATTACACTGTTGAAGATATCAGTTCGCTTATAATTTACCACTGTAATTTTAAGCGTTTTGAAGATTTAAAAACAGTGTGTACAGCGTTCGGAGGAGATTATAAAAAACTTATTGATTTAAGTATGGTTTTAAAGGGAGAATAGTATGGTAAAAATTATAGATTTAGACGCTTTGTTTGACAGTTACATTTCTGATTACGTTTATAAAAACGTGGGCAAGGTAAAGCCCGAAGAAATTGAAAATAATATTCCCGTTTTATACGCAAAATTCGGTGACGAAAAGTTAAAAGAACTAGACGGTTTAACACCTAACACTTACTACGCTCAGTTTGACGCTGAACAACTTTTGAACGCTTTAAGTAAGCATTTGTCTTCTGACGTTTCGGTGTCAGACTTTTTATGTGAAGCTATTATATCTAATCCTAACTCGTCTATGGTTATAGGTAAACTTCTAGGAGAAGAAAAAGACGAAGAATTTACCCTTTATCTATTAAATCTTTTATCTGATTTAAACGGAGAAATGCCACTTTTAAAATTGGTTGAAATGGTCTTATACGATGAAAGTCAGCCGATAAGAGAAGTTGCGACACAAATTTTAGGTACTGTTGCCGATGACGTTAAAGGTCAAATTCTTTCAGCGTTTGACGATAGTTCAGACGAGGTAAAAGCTGATATAGTAGATATTTTGTCAAATTGTAGTAAGGACGAGAGAGTGTTCAAGATTTTAGTTGATGAATTTTTTAAGCACAAAGAAAACGTTCCGCTTTACGCGTCGTATTTAAGCAAATACGGTGACGAAAGAGCTTTACCGTATCTTTTGGAAGCTATCGAAAATCCTAAAATCAGTTATCCTGACTTTGAGGAGTTGCGTTTTGCAATTGAAACGCTTGGCGGAGAATACACAAAACAAAGAGATTTTTCTAACGACAAATACTACAAAAAAATCAAAGCATAAAAAGCTTTCGTATAAAATTTTTCGGTTAGGTTATAATACCTTATATATATCACGGAGGTAGTTATGTCGAAAAAGAAAAAGTTTAAAATTAAAAAACTTACCGACGAAGAATACGGCAATTACTTGATGGCTTTAAAAGACGAAGTTCCGACCGAGGCGGTAAGAAAACTTCAAGACGATGAATAAAATTAAAAATTTTCTCTATCTACTAGATAGGGAAATTTTTTTATCATTTTCTTGTAATATTTAGAAATTTTTGCTATAATCTTCTAGTAAGCCAAAAATAAAGGACTGATAAAATGATAGAAATCGTAGAAGTTAAAACAAAAAAACAGATAAAAGAGTTTGCGAGATTTCCTCTTAAACTCTATAAAGACTGCCCGTATTACGTACCGTCGATTTTTTCTGATGAAATAAACATTTTTAACCCTAAGAAAAATTTTAGGTTACACACCAACGTATTAAAAGCGTTTTTAGCATACAAAAGCGGTGAAATAGTGGGAAGAATAGCAGGACTTATCAATACCGAACACAATAAAATTACCGGCAAAAATTACGTTAGATTTTCTAGGCTTGACGCAATAGACGACGAGGAAGTGTTCAAAAGTTTATTAAACGCGGTTGCAGAATTCGGTAAAAGTTACGGTATGCAATATCTTCACGGGCCTTGGGGTTTTACCGACCAAGACAGAGAAGGTATGCTAACTTTCGGGTTTAACGAAAGAAGCACCTATTCAAATGCTTACTCGTACGAGTACTATGTAAAGCATATGAAAGCGCTAGGGTTTAACGACCAGTCCAAGTGGTTGGAGTTTAAGTTTCCAATTCCCAAAGAACCTTACGAAAGAATAAACGAAATATCACTTAAACTAAAAGAAAAACACGAATTGACCGAACTTTTCGACGTTATGCCTTTAAAGAAAATAATTAAAATATACGGTCATAAATTGTTTGACGTTATTAACGAGGCATACGGTGATTTAGACGGTTACGTTCCCGTTGTTGGAAAGGCGGTGGACAATGTTTTATCACAGTTTGGTACCATAGTAAACACGAGATATACAAGCATTTTGGTAGATAAATACGACCAAATCGTGGCTTTTGGAATAGTTTTGCCGTCGATTGCAGACGCGCTAATAAAATGCAAGGGCAAACTTTTTCCGTTTGGTTTTATAGGTGTGTTAAAATCTATAAAAAACCCCAAACAGCTTGAAATGGGGCTTATAGGCGTAAAAAAGGAATATCAAAATACTGGCGTAAATTCTATTGTGATGAGCCGTATAATGAATAATATTGTAAAAGACAATATAGAACTTATAGAGTCTAACGCGATGTTGGAACACAATTATAACATACTGCAACAATGGAAATTTGCCGAAAGTACTATACATAAAAAACGCCAAACGTTCGTAAAGGAAATTGTGTAAACGTTAGACAAACGATTTATTTACAAAAGGGATTTGATTTTTCAAATCCCTTTATTATTTTTTTGGTCAAAAACCTTGAAAAACCCCTTTATATATGATATACTTTATAAGTATTATTTTAAATAAAACCCAAGGTGAATTTATGGAAAGAACAAAATTTAAAGACCTATTCAAAAACACTGAAAAATACTTAGCTCAACCCGTAACCGTATGCGGTTGGGCAAGAACTATTAGAGATTCAAAATCTTTCGGGTTTATCGAACTTAACGACGGCTCGTATTTTAAGAACTGCCAAATAGTTTTTGCAAGAGACGTAGTTTTAAACTATGACGAAATTGCTAAACAAAACGTGGGCGCCTGTTTAAGGGTTGTCGGTAACGTGGTTCTTACACCCGAAAGAAATCAACCTTTTGAAATTTCTGCTGTTTCGGTAGAAGTTTTGGGTGTTTCGTCGCCGGAATATCCGTTGCAGAAAAAACGTCACACCCTAGAATATTTGAGAACTATACCGCATCTACGTCCTAGAACTAACGTTTTTAACGCGGTATTCAAAATCAGAAGCCAAGCGTCTTTTGCTATTCATACTTTCTTTAACCAAAGAGGGTTTGTTTACGTTCATACTCCCATTATAACGGGTAGCGACTGTGAAGGGGCGGGCGCAATGTTCCAAGTAACTACGTTAGACCTAGATAACGTTCCTACCGAAAACGGAAACGTAGACTATAAGCAAGACTTTTTCGGCAAAAAAGCAAGTCTAACAGTTTCAGGGCAATTAGACGTAGAAAATTACGCGATGGCTTTTTCTAACGTTTATACTTTCGGTCCTACGTTTAGGGCAGAACACTCTAACACTGTTCGCCATGCCGCAGAATTTTGGATGATAGAACCCGAACTTGCTTTTGCAGATTTATCTGACGATATGGACTGTGCCGAAGATATGGTTAAGTTTATCATTGAAAACGTTATGGAAAACTGCGAAGAAGAAATTAAGTTCTTAAATCAGTTTGTCGATACAGGCTTAATTGAAAGGCTCAACAACGTTAAAAATAACGAGTTTAAACGCTTAACTTACACCGAAGCAATCGAAATTTTAGAAAAAGTTAAAGACCGTTTCGACGCTCCCGTTTACTGGGGTGTAGACCTTCAAAGCGAACACGAAAGATACATCACCGAAGAAGTGTTCAAAAAGCCCGTTTTCTTAACCGATTATCCAAAGGAAATTAAAGCGTTCTATATGCGTCTAAACGACGATAATAAGACTGTTGCGGCATCAGACCTTCTAGTTCCCGGTATCGGTGAGCTTATAGGTGGAAGTCAAAGAGAAGAAAGACTAGACGTTCTAATGGAGCGTATGAACCAATGCGGACTTAATCCCGACGAATATAAATCTTATCTTGATTTAAGGAGATTCGGCGGTGTAGTTCACTCAGGTTTCGGCTTAGGCTTTGAAAGAATGGTAATGTATCTAACGGGTATTTCCAATATTAGAGATGTACTACCTTTCCCGAGAACTGTGGGAACGTTAGAAAACTAATATAAATTTTACTTTAAGGGAAGAAAAATGAAAAGAATTTTAGTAGACGCTTTCGGTGGCGACCACGCGCCAAAAGAAATAATTGCAGGCGCAATGAGTGCGTTATACGTTAGAAAAGATTTTAAGGTGGTTTTCGTTGGAAAACAGTTTGAAATCGAAGAGCAATTAAAACAATACTCTTACGACAAAGAAAGAGTTGAAATATTAAACGCCGACGACGTAATCACTTGCGAAGAAGAACCGGTTTTAGCGGTCAGAAGAAAACCTAACAGTTCTATATGCGTAGCGTATAAAGAACTAAAAGAAAACGACGACGCGCACGCTTTCGTTTCGGCTGGTTCTACTGGCGCAGTGCTGGTTGGTGCGACGTTAAAACTCGGCAGAATTCAAGGGTTAAACCGCCCTGCGTTTGCACCCGTTTTACCGACAGTAATCGATGGCAAGAACGTAATTTTAACCGATTCAGGCGCAACGCCTGACTGTAAACCTATAAACTTGTGCCAGTTTGCGTTAATGGGTAGCGCTTACGCAGAGAGTATGGGTATAGAAAATCCGAGAGTAGGGCTACTTTCTAACGGTGCGGAAGACGAAAAGGGTAATGCACTAAACCACGAAGTATTTCCAATACTTAAAAGTATGAAAACTATAAACTTTATAGGCAATATCGAAGCGCGCGATATCTTAACGGGCGTTTGCGACGTGGTGGTTTGCGACGGGTTTTCAGGCAACGTTGCTTTAAAAGGCATAGAGGGTACTGTCGGCGCTATATTTTCTCAGCTGAAAGACGGAATAAATTCGTCTATTAAGAGTAAACTCGGTGCGTTGCTACTTAAAAAGACTTTTAAGAAAATTAAGTCTAAACTTGACTACAATAAAAAAGGCGGTGCATTGTTCTTGGGCGTTAATAAGACCATCATAAAAGCGCACGGTTCTTCAAAAAGCGAAGCAATGAAAAACGCAGTATTACAAGCGGTAGGTTGCTGTGATAATAACCTTACCGAAAAAATAAAAGCAAGACTTGATGCAGAAACAATAGATTTCGGAGTATAATATGGCGATTTTCGACGTAGACGGTTGCGAGCGCAAATTAGGATATGTTTTTAAAGACAAGATGTTATTGCGTCAATGTTTTACGCACGCGTCGTACGGTTTTGAACACGGTCAACAAAACAACGAACTTTTGGAGTTTTTCGGTGATTCAGTACTGCAATTCGTAGTTACCGAATACCTTTTCAAACACGCTAAGGGGGATGAAGGAAAACTCACTCAAAACCGCGCACTAATCGTGGCGCGAGAGCCGTTAACCGAAATAGTAAGAAAACTTGATATAAGCAAATACGTTTTACTAGGTAAAGGACAAGGGAATAGCGATAAATTAGACCAGAAACTGTATTCCAGTGTTTACGAGGCAGTCGTTGCAGGTATTTATATAGACGGTGGAATGACGGCGGTTAAAAAGTTTATAAAAAACACCTTGATAAAAAATTATGAAGCATGTTTGAAAAAGACTTGTAAAACTTGCAAGGTCGTATCTACTCAGTCTAAAAACCAGTTACAAGAATATGTACAAAAAAATAAAATCGGTAGCGTTTCCTATCAAACGTTATCCATGACGGGACCGTCGCACAAACCTCAGTTTAGGGTGTGTGCAATGATTAACGGAGTGAGTTTGGCAGAAGGTACGGGAAACAGCAAAAAACTTGCCGAAGCATCGGCAGCCGAAAAGGCGTTAAACAAATTAATTTTAGGCAGGGAAAAATAAGTGAATTTTGAAAAAGTTGAACTTTACGGATTTAAATCTTTTGCAGATAAAGCAGAGATAAAGTTCGGTAACGGCATAACGGGTATAGTAGGACCTAACGGGTGCGGTAAGAGTAACGTAGCTGATGCAATACGTTGGGTGCTTGGCGAACAATCCGCAAAAAGTTTACGTGGTTCGAGCATGTCGGACGTAATTTTCTCGGGTACGCAGGGAAGAAAATCTTTATCGTACTGTGAAGTTTCGTTATTTTTTGACAACTCTAACAAAATGTTCAGTATCGATTATAACGAAGTAATCATCACCAGAAAATTATACAGAAGCGGTGAAAGCGAATACTTTATAAACAAACAACCCGCAAGACTTAAAGACATTATCGAGCTTTTACACGAATGCGGTATCGGTAAAGAAGGTTATACCATTATCGGTCAAGGTAAAGTAGAAGAAATTATGTCTGCAAAGCCAGAAGATCGTCGTATGATATTTGAAGAAGCCACAGGCATTGCAAAATTCAAAACTCGCAAAAACGAATCTGAGAGAAAATTAGAACGTACGCGTGAAAACATTATCAGATACGTAGATATTCTGTCTGAAATAGAAAACCAGTTAGGACCGTTAGAACGTCAAGCTGAAAAAGCAAGAGAATATAACGAGCTTACCGAACAGTTAAAGTTCCACGAGCTTAATACTTACGTGGCAAAAGTTGATGGCGTTGAAGACGCCAAAGGCAAAATTAACTTAAAAATTAAGGGTATAGAAGAACAGACGGCATTAAGGCAATCAGAATACGATAAAGCTGTAAAAGAATACGATAAGATTTTCTCCGATATAGAAAACGCGGACATCAAACTAAGAGATTTGAACGATAAACTCTTACAAAAACGCGTAAGCATGGAGAAATCGTCGGGCGCGCAACAATTATTCAAAGAAAAGATTTCATATCTTTTAAGTCAAATTGAACGTGCTAAAAACGAAATACAAGAAAACCAAAAACTTATAGAAGAATGCAAGAATAATTTATCGCTTAACGAAACCACGTTAAGGGCTACCGAAGACGATTTAAAAACGTTAAACAAAAAATCTGAGGAGTTAAGCGCTAAAATCGTAAAACTTAACGAAAGAATTGCGCTTGGCGAAGAACTTGCCGTAAACACTAGAAAGAAAGTTATAGAGTCCATCGAAAATCTTTCCGATATAAAGATGAGTACTGGCGCAAAAAACATTGAACGTGAAAACCTTATCGCAAAAATAGGCGAACTTACCGACCGTTTGGATACTTTAAGTATTAAGCGGGAAGAAAGTTTTAACCAAAAAGAAAAATGCGATAAAAATATCGACGAATTAGATAGAGCTGTATTTGAAAGTAAAAACCAAATAGAAGAAAAAGAAGACGAGGTACGCGACTACAACGAAAAAGTTGCAAGCTTAGAAAATAAAATCTATTCGCTAAATTCGGTTATTACCACGTTGGTTACCAAAGACAATTTCTATCGCGGACTTAAAGACAGTTACGAAGGGTTTGCACCTGCTGTAAAACTTTTGCTTAATAAGGCAAAAGAAAATTCCGAATTAAAGAGAAGAATTAAAGGCGTAGTTGCTGAACTTATTAAAAGCGACAAAAAATACGACGTTGCGTTAGAAACTGCTCTTGCAGCCAGCGCGCAAAACGTAGTAACCGCTAACCCCGACGACGCAAAATATTTAATAGAATACTTAAAAGTTAACAAATTCGGTAGAATTACTTTTTTACCGATAACTTCGGTTAAACCCAGAGATAGAAATTTCTCGGTAACTAGCGCGCTAAATGATAAAGGTGCGTTAGGTGTTGCTGACGAAATAGTTTCTTACGATACTCAATATAAAAACGTTATAAGCAATCTTTTGGGAAATACTTTAATTGTGGACACCTTAGAGAACGCAACGGTAATTGCTAATAAATACCGTTTTGCATTTAAAATTGTAACGCTTGACGGCGACGTATTCTCTACGCAAGGCGCAATGACCGGCGGTTCTAGACGTAACGACGCACCGGGACTATTATCTAACGACAGAAAGATAGAAGATAACGCGGAACAGTTAAAAGTAAAACGTTCCGAAATGGACGAACTAAAACAAGAAAAAGCTCAACTCGAAGTTTTAAGAGATAAAGCGCTTGACGATTTATCCATGTTAAACGATATGTATAACGGCAAACGTCAACAAGTTCTCATTGAACGCGAAAAGCAATCGGTAATAGAAAAATCGTTATCTGAAATCGGTAGAGAAATAGAAAATACCAACGAGCTTATTTTAACCGTAGAAGACAAATTAAAACAAGTTTCAGCCGACTATGAAGAAATAAGTAAAGGCGGTATTAAACTTGAAAAAGACAAAAAAGACGCTACGGAATCGGCTGATAAACATCAAGCCGAATACGACGCGTTGATGCGTGAACGTGAACTTTTGAGCCAAGAACTTACCGAAGTTCAAATTAAAGTAACTAGTGAAAACGCTAAAATCGTTGCAATCAGAAGTGAAAACGACAGACTCATTACCGCAGTTAAAGATAGCGAACAATCTAACGTAAGACTTGCGCAAAGCAACGAAAACGCTTTGATTATGATAGAAGAATTAAAGCGCGAACAAGAAAAAGTTGCGCTCACCAAACAAGAACAAGAACAAGTCAAAGCAATTCGCGACGAAATAGAGGGTATTGAAGGTTATAAACTTGATTTGCGTAAAAAGCAAAACGAAAACGATACGATAAAATCTCAACTTACCGAACAAATCAACGAGTTGACGGAGAAAAAGCATACACAAGAAATAGCGCTTGCTAAAATTGACTCTGACTTAGAACACTTGCAACAAAGCGTTTGGGAAGACTACCAACAAACTTACGAAACGGCAAAAGAATTCCGCGCAGAAAACTATAACGTAAATGAAGGCGAAGCCGAAATCAACAGAATTAGAAGAAAACGTAATTCTTTGGGTGCAATCAATGCGAGTGCGATAGACGATTCTAAGGCGTTAAAAGAACGTTACGATGAAATGGTTGCCCAAAAAGAAGACCTTGAAAAAGCAGAAAAAGACTTAAAAGAGGCAATCGACAAAATTAAAGCTGAAATGCTTACTCAGTTTGACGAAGGTTACACCAAAATTAATGAAAACTTCCAAAGAATATTTAAAGAACTTTTCGGCGGTGGTAGGGCAATGCTAGAAATCGACTACACGCAAGTAGAAGATAGATTAGAAGCAGGTGTAGAAATTATCGCTGAGCCCCCGGGAAAGAAATTGCAAAAACTTTCACTTTTATCAGGTGGCGAAAAAGCGCTTACCGCTATTGCAATCCTGTTTGCAATTTTAAAACTTCGTCCTATGCCTTTCTGTGTACTCGACGAAGTAGAAGCAGCGCTTGACGAAGCTAACGTAGACAGATTTGCAAATTATTTGAGAAAATTCTCAGAGGAAACTCAATTTATAGTTATTACCCACAAAAAGCCGACTATGGAACGCGCAAACGCGCTTTTTGGCGTAACTATGCAAGAAAAGGGTGTATCTAAACTCGTTTCAGTAAAACTTTCCGACGTAGCCGACATTACGGGCGATATAACGTTAGCATAAAAAGGACTTGTATGGGATTATTCGGTAAATTAAAAAACGTTCTCGCTAAAACCCGAGACGGTTTATCAAAAAAACTCACCGAGCTGTTTGCTAAAAACAAGCTTGGCGAAGAGTTTTACGAGGAATTAGAAGATATTTTAATTTCGTCTGACGTTTCTGTAAATACTACTATGGAAATCGTCGACGAAATTAGAGAAGTTGCCATAAAAGAAAAATGCAAAGACAAAGATTACGTTATAAATTTACTTAAAAAAGAATTGTTTGAAACGTTGTCTTATGCTGACGTTCCTGAGTTTAATTCGCCCGCCGTTATTATGGTAGTAGGTGTAAACGGTGTTGGTAAAACTACAACAATAGGGAAACTCGCAAACAAATTCGTCAAAGAAAAGAAAAGCGTTACAATCGCCGCAGCGGACACTTTCCGTGCCGCCGCAAGCGACCAACTTTCCGTGTGGGCTGATAGGGCGGGAGTAAGAATAATAAAACATAGCGAAGGAGCAGACGCTTCGGCTGTTGTTTACGATGCTATCGCATCGGCAAAATCTAAAAATACAGACGTTTTAATAATCGACACTGCTGGTAGGCTTCACGTTAAATCTAACCTAATGGAAGAACTTAAAAAAATGGATAGAGTAGTAAAACGTGAGTTTCCCGACTGTAACTACTATAAATTAATTGCATTAGATGCAACTACCGGTCAAAACGCCTATAACCAAGTAGAAGTTTTTAACCAAGCAGTAGGTATAGACGGCATAATTTTAACTAAACTCGACGGGACTGCAAAAGGTGGGTTTATAATTTCATTATCGTACGAACTAGAAGTTCCCGTCGTTTACGTCGGTACGGGCGAAAAAATCGACGATATAGAAGATTTCGACGCTAACGAATTTATCGAAGCATTGTTCTAAAATATAATCAATAAAAACTAATCGCCCCGATTTTAAATCGGAGCGATTATATTTTTAAATGTTTATATTATATATTTGTTCATATATTATAGTTTAGACATTCTAGAAGAATCTTTTTCAATAACGTCGTGTGCACCACCTTCACGGATACTTGTAGAAGATACTAAGGTGAGAGTTGCTTTTTCTTGTAATTCGGGAATAGTTAACGCACCGCAGTTACACATTGTAGACTTAATTTTAGATAATGTTCTAGCAACGTTATCTTTTAAGTAACCTGCGTAGGGAACGAAAGAGTCTACGCCCTCTTCAAAGGATAATTTCTTATCACCGCCAAGGTCGTATCTTTGCCAGTTTCTTGCCCTTGCCGAGCCTTCGCCCCAGTATTCTTTAACGACGTTGCCGTTGACGATGAATTTTTCTGTGGGAGATTCTTCAAATCTAGCGAAGTATCTACCAAGCATCATAAAGTCCGCGCCCATAGCGAGAGCTAAGGTCATATGATAATCGTGTACGATACCGCCGTCAGAACAAACGGGAACGTAAATGCCTGTTTCTTCAAAATATTTATCACGTTCTTGACAAACTTCGATTAAAGCGGTTGCTTGTCCACGACCAATACCTTTTGTTTCACGGGTAATACAAATAGAACCACCGCCGATACCTACTTTTACAAAGTCAGCGCCACAGTCGGCAAGATATCTGAAACCTTCTGCACTTACTACGTTACCTGCCCCTACTTTTACTTTGTCGCCGTAAGTTTCTCTTATCCAATCGATAGTAAGTTTTTGCCATTCTGAATAACCTTCCGACGAGTCGATACAAAGTACGTCAGCACCTGCTTCTACTAACGCGGGTACGCGGTCTTTGTAGTCGCGTGTGTTAATACCTGCGCCTACAACGTATCTTTTCTTAGAGTCTAAAAGTTCGTCGGGGTTAGCTTTGTGTAATTCGTAGTCTTTTCTGAAAACAAAACTTAAAAGTTTGCCGTTATCGTCGATAATAGGTAACGAGTTAAGTTTATGCTCCCAAATAATATCGTTTGCTTCCTTTAACGTAACGCCGTCTTTTGCATAGATAAGTTTTTCAAACGGTGTCATAAACTCTTTTACTTTTAAATCTAAGGGCATTCTTGAAATTCTGTAATCTCTACCGGTAACAATGCCAACTAGTTTACCCTCAGCAGTACCGTCTACCGTAATGGCAACGGTAGAATGTCCAGTCTTTTCTTTTAAGTCTAAAACGTCTTTTAACGTGTTTTCGGGGGAAAGGTTAGAATCGCTTTT